>JBATHI010000505.1:0-5826 GCA_049666645.1 Flavobacteriaceae bacterium
CCGGGAACGGAGACGTTCTCTGCCGGCAATTTTACGGTTATCGAAGAGAGGTTTTCGGCCTTTTGCGTACATTTTTCTGCCTTGAAGAATTTTTCCACGGCGGCGTCCATACTATTGCTCAAAACAATATTCATCTCATTGACACCTCTGGAGGAGGTATAAAAAACATCGAGATTGTCGTTCACCTCTTCAAGCAGCTTGGCCTGTTGCGATAAAATGGTATCCGATACCAGGAAGGTAAAATCGCTCAAGGAGGATCTAACCGTTATTTCCCCAATATTCTTCAAGACCTTCACAATTTTATGGGTAGCCCTGAACTCAAGATCGTCCGACAAACGTTTCAGCGCCATCACGATGGCACCATTGCGAACATCCTTGCCCAGTTCGTCCTGTATTTCCGGTTTCATGATCCTCGATAGCGAGGTAAGATTGATGATACCCTGGGCCAAGGCACTCTGTAAAAATGGCTTTTTCTTGATATAATTCTCAACAACGGAAGAAATGGTCTTCATTTTTTGGATTGATTATGGCCAAATATAACAAAATGTTATAAATAGAACAAGCCCTAAAAATGATAAAAAGCGCCCTCCAAATGCTCTATTTTAAAAATCTTGGTGTTCTTGAGTATGGCGATAATGTCGAAACGTACCTCAACATCCAGATTTCTTTCGGTTACAAACCGGTCGGCCGTCATCACCAAAAGTGCGATTTTTTTCCTGCCCACCGTATCCGCGATCTTGATGATCCGGTCATCGCTCCGCGACCGGACTTCCACCATGGCCAAGACATCATTTTTTTGGGCAATGATATCGATTTCCCCTTTGAGGTACCTGAAATTTCGATAGACCACCTCATAGCCTTTCTCGATCAAATAGGCTACTGCAATATCCTCCCCATGTTTGCCAAATTCGTTATGTTCCCCCATGATGGTCTACCTTGATTATAACAAAATTTGTGCATTTCATCGAAAATATATGCATATTAACCTACCATTTGCCCCAAACATTGTAAATTCACCTTCCGTACAACGAAAATATATGAAATAACATACTATCCAAAAGCCTTTAGCGTTTAAGAAACTGCCCCTACGCACATGAACTGTTCTTAAAAGCCTAAAAAAACTATGGAATACTTCGTTAATTGTAACACATCACCCATTGATGCTTACACCACCCCCTTGGATAAAATCAAGGCGGCTCACTTGTACAGAAGACTCGGGTTCAGTGCCTCGGTACAGACCATCAACGATGCGGTAGGCTCGAACGCAGGAGCATTGGTCGACAATTTGATCGCTCAGGCGATAGGGACCGCCCCTTTGGCTCCTCCTGTTTGGGCCGATTGGACCGATGCCAACTACCCTGCAGATGACGATGCGGCAAACGCACTTCGCAATGCTCAAAGGGGTGAATGGAGACTGGCATATACCAACGCCCTGCTCGACAATAACCTAAGAGACCGACTGAGCTTTTTCTGGAGCAACCATTTCGTGACCGAAGTGGGGATTTACAACTGCAACTCTTTCCTTTATTATTATATCAATTGTCTGCAACGAAATGCCATCGGCAATTTCAGGACCTTTGTCAGTGAAGTGGGGTTGACCAGTGCCATGCTCTTTTACCTTGACGGTGCTTATAATAACGGGAATAATCCGAATGAGAATTATGCCCGCGAGCTTTACGAACTTTTCACCTTGGGAGAGGGCAACAACTATACGGAGCAAGATATCATCGAAACCGCCAGGGCACTTTCCGGTTATGTCGAAAGGGGGGAAATAGGCTGTACGCAGGTTACCTTTGATGCCACAAAGCACGATGCGGGCAGCAAGACCATTTTGGGCCAAACCGGAAATTGGGGATACGACGACGTGATCAATATCCTTTTTCAAGAGCGATCCAACGAGATCGCGGAATTCATCTGTAGGAAACTCTATGAATTCTTTGTACATCCCGATTCCAGAGATGCGACAGGGAACGCCCAGCAGATCATAGACGCCATGGCGACTACCTTCGTAACCAATAACTTTGAATTGGCCCCGGTTCTTTCACAATTGTTCAAGAGCCAGCATTTCTTCGACGATACCACCGTTGGGGTGATTATCAAGAGTCCGTTCGACATGTACCTCAACCTGATCAAGGAGACCAGTTTCTCCTACGACGATACCACCCTGGGCAGGGTCATCGACTCTTGCAACCTCTTGAGCCAGGAACTGTTTTCACCGGTGGACGTCGCCGGATGGCAGCGCGACAGGACTTGGATCAATACCAACTTCATGATAGGACGCTGGTTGACCAGTGAAATGTTCGTGGAAGCTTTTTGGAGCACCGATCAGGAACAGTTCAGGACATTCGGTATCGCAGTAACAGGCCCCAATGGCGCCACCACCAACGATCCGGAGGAGGTCACCAGGGCGATTGTAGACAAAATAACCCCAAAAGGCCTGCTTACCACGGTTGATTACGGCGCGGCCATCTCGGTATTCCGAGAACCCTATGAATCAGACATGGTATATCAAAACGGCTCTTGGAACATGATGCTTCCCAATGCCGATTCACAAGTATACCTGCTCCTGCTTCATCTTGTAAGACAACCCGAATTTCAACTAAAATAATACCTACGACTATGTGCGATATAAATCATACCCCCCATAAAGGAATTCAACACGATGGCCATGATATGGAACATAAGGTTTGGAGCAGGCGTTCCTTCCTTCAGGCATTGGGCATTGCGGGTTCCGGTTCGATGATGCTCGGCAGTAATTTTCTTACCGCCTCGGCCCCTTCACCCCTAACTGCTGCCATTGCAGCGGCCGAGACCGACAATATCCTGATCTTGATCCGCCTCTCGGGAGGTAACGATGGCCTCAGTACGGTAATTCCGATCAATCAGTACGACCTATATGCCAATGCCCGGCCCAACATCTATATCCCGGAGAGCAAGGTTTTAAAACTGACCGATGAATATGGCGTCCCCTCCTATATGCAGGCTTTGCAATCGATGTGGACCGATGGGCAATTCAAGGCCGTTCACGGAGTCGGTTATCAAGGACAAAGCCTTTCCCACTTTACCGGCTCGGATATCTTTGCGAATACCGACCTGACCACCACGGCCTTTACCGGGGAGAACACAGGGTATATGGGAAGGCATTTTGAAAATATTTATCCCGATTATTTGATGAATCCACCGGAAGCCCCGGCAGCCATCCAAATTGGAAACTTTGGAAACCTGATTTTCCAAGGGGAGGAAACGAACTACGCCTTCGTGGCCTCCAATATTGACCAGTTGGAAGAAATCGCGGCCACGGGACAACAATACAACCTGGATCCCGCTCTTTTCGATGATTGTATGTATGGCGATCAATTGCAGTTTTTAAGGGGTGTTGCCAATATCACCTATGAATATGCCGGCAAGATACACGAGGCCTATATGCGCGGTCAAAACCAAGTACAGTATCAAGACAATGGTTTTGCCAGACAATTGGCCCTGCTGGCCCGCCTGATCAAGGGCAATCTGGGCACCAAGGTATACATGATCTCCATGGGCGGTTTCGACACCCATGGCAACCAGCCTTTGGCCCACGAACGCTTGATGACGAATCTGGCCGTGGCCATCGATAACTTTTACGACGATGTCGCCTTTACGCAACAAGACGACAAGGTTTTGAGCATGACTTTTTCCGAATTCGGAAGACGTATTTTTGAGAATGGTTCGAACGGAACCGACCATGGTAAGGCCGCGCCTACCCTCTTTTTCGGTGCCGGTTTGAACGGAAGTGCCTTTGTTGGGGAGCATCCTACCTTGTCCGACCCCGACGGTAGGGGCAATCTGGAGTACACCATGGATTTCAGGGACCTCTATGCGACCGTCATGGCCGAGTGGCTTTGTATACCCATTCCGTTGGTGGAGCAACATTTGCTGGACCATACCTATGCACCGGTGAATCTCGGCTTTAATTGTAGCGGGGTCGATTTCCCGCCGATCGTTTACAGCGACGGCATGCCCACGCCCCCCACCCCGCCGAATACAGACCCGACAATGCCAACGCCGGAACTGTTGGATGCCATTGTGCATAAACCGTTCTATCCCACCGATAGCACCCCACATATCTATTTGGAAATGCCCTTCAGTGCCCATGTCGATATCCAGTTGTTCAATATCCTGGGGCAAAAGGTAGGCACCCTTTTCAATGAAATCATGCTCGAAGGATCTACCGAGATCAACATTCGTGAACGTATCCCGTCGCATCTGTCGAGCGGGAAGTATATCTATCGTATCCAAGTCCAAGACCAGAAAATGAGCAAATCAGTTATGGTCGCATAACTTAACCCCACTTTTGCGCAAAGCCTTTGTGAACATCCCTATGGTGTTGCGGAGGTTTTGCATTTTTGGGCCCTTCAGGCATGCAGGCCGCAAAAAATAGTATTTTTGTGGGCTAATTCGCATTTCAATGTCCCAAAAAGAACCAAAATTCAAAAGGCATACCATTACCGCGGCCTTGCCGTATACCAACGGCCCGATACATATTGGGCATTTGGCGGGCGTATATGTGCCGGCCGATATTTACGCGCGATTCCTGCGCTTGACAGGCCATGATGTCGCCTTTGTGTGCGGCAGCGACGAGCATGGGGTGGCCATCTCGATGAAGGCCAAAAAGGAAGGCGTTACCCCGAAAGAAGTTATCGATAAATACCACGGTATCATTAAAAAGTCATTTGAAGATTTTGGCATCACTTTCGACAACTATTCACGTACCTCGGCAGCCATTCATCATGAAACGGCCTCTGAATTTTTTAAAAAACTATATGCCCAGGACGACTTTATCGAGGAGACCACAGCGCAACTGTACGACGAACAGGCCAATCAATTTTTGGCGGATCGCTTCGTTATTGGAACCTGTCCCAAGTGCGGGCATGAAGAAGCCTACGGCGATCAATGTGAAAATTGTGGGTCAACCCTGAACGCGACCGACCTCATCAATCCTAAGTCTACGCTCACAGGTGCAGTTCCTACCCTTAAAGAGACCAAGCACTGGTTCTTGCCTTTACAACGTTATGAAACCTTTTTGAAAGATTGGATTTTGGTCGGCCATAAGAATGATTGGAAAACCAATGTATATGGCCAATGCAAGTCATGGATCGACGGTGGTTTGGAACCCCGCGCGGTGACCCGTGATCTGGATTGGGGCATACCGGTTCCCCTAAAAGGGGCCGAGGGAAAGGTATTGTACGTGTGGTTCGATGCCCCCATAGGCTATATTTCGTCCACCAAGGAATGGGCCGAAAAAAAAGGCATCGATTGGGAACCCTATTGGAAAGCCAAGGATACCAAACTGGTACACTTTATCGGTAAGGACAATATCGTTTTCCACTGCATTATTTTCCCCGCCATGCTCAAGGCCGAAGGCAGCTATATTCTGCCCGATAACGTGCCGGCCAATGAATTTTTGAATCTCGAAGGGCAGAAATTATCGACCAGCAAAAATTGGGCGGTGTGGTTGCACGAATATTTGGAGGAATTCCCGGACATGCAGGATGTGCTGAGGTATACCCTAACGGCCAACGCCCCCGAAACGAAAGACAACGATTTTACCTGGAAAGACTTCCAGGCGAGGAACAACAATGAACTTTTGGCCATTTTTGGAAACTTCATCAATCGGGTGGTGGTGTTGACCCACAAATATTACGAGGGCAAAGTGCCGGGTCCCGACAAATACACCACGGTAGACCGGGCCACCCTGGAAGCACTCCGAACATTCCCCGGAACCATTTCACAATCCATAGAACGCTATCGCTTTAGGGAAGCGGGGCAGGAACTGATGAACCTCGCACG
>JBATHI010000506.1:0-2013 GCA_049666645.1 Flavobacteriaceae bacterium
TTGTACAACCTGGCCACCTCGATGGTGTTCTCCAAGGAAACTTCCTGGGTGGCGGTGGCGGTCACGATGCCCATCTCGATGGTGGCAACCTTTACTTCCTTGGCAGCGTCCTGGGCTTGGGCGGCCACTCCGATGAAAAGAACTAAGATGAAGGTTGCGATGGTTTTCATGACTTGCGTTTTGTTATAATTATAACTCCCGCAAGCGTATTTCAAAGGGTCGCGATTCGTTCAAAAACACCCAATACTCGGTAATCGGCAAAAGGTCGGTCGAAGTGCAAAAAACCCTCGACGAACGTCCGGGCACCCAAAATCACTTCAGCGAAAGAAGGTGCATTTCAACAGGAATTTACGACTGGATTTGGAGCAATATATTGGGGTCTGGGCAATTTTTTGAATAAAACTCAAGGGTTTCCGCCGAACAGACCCCCGGATAGTCGCCCATTTTGCCCTCCATATCCACGATGATCTGGAAGTGAAGGTGGGGCGCATAGTGCACATTGATGTCTGTGGTGCCCAAAGTAGCAAGTACCGATCCGGCCTTAAAAACCTGATCGACCTGTAGTCCGTTCAACGATTCCAGGGAAAGGTGTCCGTAAAGGGTGTGGAATACAAAGCCATCACATTCATGCGATAAGATAATCGTGGGGCCATAATCGCCCCTTGTAGCGTTGTTCCTAAAACTGTGCACCTTGCCAGAGATAGGCACGATTACGGAGGTACCCGCATCTGCCCAAAAATCGATACCAAGATGGATATTTCGCGGGGAATGCCCCTTTTCGGTGAAGCCAGACTTGTCGGCATATAGGTTGCGACGCTCCAAATACCCGCCATAGGCAATAGCGGCCTTGCTTTTTGCCTTCACCAGGTCGACATACCGTTGACAGACCAAGGGATCGGTGATATCCAGAGTTTCCAGATCGCGGTTGGAGGTCGATAGATCAAGCGGCGCATAGCGACTTAGGGGAATAGCGGTATCCAAGATCGCGATGGGCGCAGGAGCTATAGTGGTCATAAATTCGGCCCATGTATTCATTTGGCAAATTTATGGGATTATCACATGCGGCAAATACTTACCCTATAATTTACCGATCAATGGGTATTGGAAATGCATCCTTAACATTTTTTAACCCCCTTCTCTTGTAAGTAGTTCGTAAATTGAACTACCAATACCAAAAAAACAAAAGGAAATATGAAAATTATCCAACTTACCCTTCTTACCATAATGGCCCTTATGGGCTTGAGCTGCCAGTCGAATGACAAGGAAAATAAAAAAATGACCTTGGTCGATGTGGAGCCCATTCAAACCGACATGGCTGCACAATTGACCCCACAGGATCTCAGCAAATATGAAACCGCATATTTTGCGAGTGGTTGCTTTTGGTGCGTGGAGGCCATATTTGAAAGTGTGAAAGGAGTTAAAGAAGTGGTATCGGGCTATTCGGGAGGCACCGAAGAAAACCCCACCTATGAGCAGGTCGGCGGCGGAATGACCCACCATGCCGAGGCCGTAGAGGTCTATTACGACCCAAAGGAAATCTCGTTCACCGCTTTGGTACAGGTATTTTTTGGCTCCCACGACCCCACCACCTTGAACCGCCAAGGCCCCGATCGGGGACCGCAATACCGATCGATCGCCTTTTATAAAAACGATTCGGAAAAGAAGATCATCGAAAATTATATCGCTGCCCTCAAGGATCAGAAGGTATATGGAGAGGATGCCATCACCACCGAGGTTACGAAATTCGAAAAGTTCTATGATGCGGAGGATTATCACCAAGATTATGAGCGGAAGCACCCGAACAACCCTTATATCACCAATGTTTCCATCCCGCGATTGAACCGGTTCAAAAAGAATTTTCCGGCTTATTTGAAAGATGGGGTGCACTGATTAAAAATGGTCCCTTAAATGCCATTTTCATAAAATGCATCGGTTTCCATCCACCAAAATCAAAGCATGGCCAACATACCAAGGCTAGGGTAAGACGACCCCACAATGGGTCGTTTTTTTTTT
>JBATHI010000507.1:0-6748 GCA_049666645.1 Flavobacteriaceae bacterium
CTCCTGGACGGCTTTATCAATAACCAGCCTGAAGAACCCTTTATTGCACCGTTGGCGGCCTATGAGGCCGTAACTGCAGTGAATTTTACAAAAACCAACCGGTTCAGTGGGTTTGTACAATTCAGCGACCAAAGGCAATGGCAGCAGATGGATGTTTATTTTAACCTGGGGGTTAGGGCTCAACACTGGACGGTCAGCGGTACCGGTGTCGAAAAAGTAGCACAGACCATCGTCAGTCCGCGGGCCCAGTTTGCCCTCAAACCGCACTGGAAACGCGACATGCTCTTCAGAATTTCAGGCGGCGTTTATCAACAACCCCCCTTTTACAGGGAAATGCGTAATCGGGAAGGCGTCATAATACCTGGTGTAAAAGCACAAAAATCGATCCATTATGTTTTGGGCAATGAGTATAGTTTTACGATTTGGGACCGACCTTTCACCTTGGTCGGAGAGGCGTACTACAAACACCTGACCCAAGTGAACACCTATACCCTTGAAGATGTGCGGATAAGGTATCGGGCCAATAACGACGCAAAGGCCTATGTTTATGGTTTTGAAATGCGCATGAGCGGGGCCTTCGTGCCGGGAACGGAATCATGGTTGAGCATCGGTTATCTTAAATCTGAAGAAAACATCGGCCAACGCGGTTACATATCAAGGCCTACCGATCAAAAGGTAAAGGTGGGCCTGCTGTTTCAAGATTATCTGCCCGATTATCCCAACGTGAAGATGTACCTCAACCTGGTTTACAACACCGGGGTGCCCGGAGGTTCGCCCAATTATGCAGATCCTTATATTTTTCAGAATAGATTAAGAGATTATAAACGGGCAGATTTGGGAATTTCCTATATTTTTGTAGGCGGCAATAGGAAATATCCAAAAAACCATTGGCTTGGGCGATTTAAGGCCTTTAATGGAGGTTTCGAAATATTCAATTTGTTCAACACCCAAAATGCCATCACCAATACCTGGGTAAGGGACGTTGACAGCAAGCAGCAATATGCCATCCCCAATTTTATGACCGGTAGGGTTTTCAATATCAGGGTGGGGTTTCGGCTATGATCAACGGCCACTTTAACGATTTCAAAAATGAAAAATACGATACTGCTTTCCATTTTCCTCATGGGTTCCCTCATTTTGCACGCCCAAAAAAATATTTATGAAAGCGATGCCTTCGATGAATTGAGCCAAAAACATGAGGTGCTGGCCATATTGCCCTTTATCACCCATTTAGATCTCAAGGAAAATTTGACCAAGGAAGCGTTGAAAGCGATGGAAAAAAAGGAGGGACTCGCCGTGCAGAATGCCTTGGAAAGCTATTTTTCCCAGAGGAAGAAGAAAAAGAAATTCTCGGTAGATTTCCAAAACACCAAAAACACCAATGCAATTCTGGCCCAGAACAACATCACCTTTGAAAACATGGACATTTACACCACCAAGCAATTGAGTGAAATATTGCAGGTAGATGGTATCATCAGCGGAAACCTCGACCTCAATGTGTTGCTTTCGGATGGCGTTGCTACCGAATTCAGCATTATCGATTATTTTTTGGGCGAGGCGAATTACGGCCGAATCGGGATCAAGATCAGTGATGGTGAAAAAGGGAAGCTCCTATGGAAATATGAAAAAGAAATCAACAAAAAGTCGGGGAAAAACACCAACGATATGATCGACCGCATGATGAAGCTGGCCTCCCGCAAATTTCCGTACGACAGGGAAAAAAAGAAAGAACGAAAAAAACAGGAGGGTTAATTGGTCATGAATTCCTTCAATACCCCGATGACATAATCCAATTCTTCTTTGGTATTGTATTTTGAAAAACTGAATCTAATGGAAGGTTTTTTGAGATCTTCCTCTGAAAGTATTTCCGTCAGGACGTGGGACCCAAGGTCACTGCCCGATTGACACGCACTGCCTTTGGAACAGGCAATTCCCTTAATATCCAAATGAAACAACAACATCAATGCCTTATGTGCATCGATGGGCAAACATACATTCACCAGGGTATAGGTGCTCTGCTGCAGGTCTCCCGAAAGCCCATTGAATTTTATTCCGGGAATGGCTTTTTGGATTGTTTCGATAAAATATCGCTTGAGCTCTTTAACATAGGCCCGCTCCGTTTCCAGATTGTCATAGGCCGCCACAAAGGCTTTTTCCAGACCCACGATATTATGATAGGATTCGGTGCCCCCCCTGAAGCCGCGTTCTTGGGAACCCCCTGATATAAAGGGCTTTAAACCGGAGTTTTTCCGGATAAAGGCAAAGCCGATCCCTTTCGGACCATGGAATTTATGCGCGGCGGCCGTTAAAAAATCAATGGGCACCTGCTTCAGGTCCCAGGTATAATGGCCTATAGACTGCACCGTATCCGAATGCAAAAGGGCTGCATTCCTGGTACAGATTTCGCTGATCTTTCGTATATCGACAAGATTTCCGATCTCGTTGTTCACATGCATCAGCGAGACCAACTTTTTTGAATCGTCTTTTTGCAAGAGTTCCTCTAAATGGGAAAGGTCAGGATTTCCGGTATCCTCCAAGTTCACGTACTCAAGGGAAATACCATGCTGCTTTACCAGATCTTCGGCGGTGTGGAGCACGGCATGGTGCTCTATTTTGGTGGTGATGACCGTTTGCACCCCGAGATCTCGAACCGCGCAGCGCAATATCATATTATCTGCCTCCGTGCCGCCCGAGGTGAAGATGATTTCCGAGGGTTGGGCATTCAAATATTTGGCGATGGTTTTCCTGGCGGTTTCAACAGCAGTCTTGGCAGCCCTTCCGAAACTATGGCTGGATGATGGATTGCCATAACATTCTGCCAGGGCCTTTTGCATTTCGGCAATCACCTCGTCCCTTACCTGGGTGGTCGCCGCACTATCCAAATATACTTTTTTTACCTCCAAACCCTATTCATTTTCAGATTTCAAAAATAACCCAAATAAACTTAATTTATGCTCGAATTGCGATAATCCTATGGTTAATTTCGATTAAATTTGGACCATGAAACGCATTTTAAACCTAGTTTTTCCCCTGCTATTTTTGTCTTGTAACGACGGAGAACTTCAAATAGAAGCCCTCGATTTCGATGCCGCCTCGGTCGAATTTTGTGTGACGACTTCCGACGACAAATTGACCAATACCTTTTTCTTTAAAATCCAGGGCGATGAGGCTTTATTGCTTACCATGGGCACCGGACAGTTCAAGAATACCACTTCTTTGGACGGCTCGATCACCAGTAATTTAACCGCCGGTGCCAATCCAAAATTGATCTACCGGCTTTTCACCGGTACCGTGAACAAGGGTTATTTTTGTGATGCCATTCCTGCCGCGGAACCGGGCGTGGTCAAAGAAAACAGCGCCAGCGGCGGGGTGGTCACGGTCACCACCTCCGTGAGCAAAGTGGGCAAGACCAATAAAACCTACACCCACAATATCGCGATAAACGATCTTTCACTGACCAATGAATCGGGAGAAAGGCTCACCGATACCTCGACCCTCGATTATGGAAATTTCACTACAGACACCCAAAACAGCGCCAGCCTCGATGTTCCGTTTTCCAATTATACTTCGATCAATTGGTTGGCATGTGGGACTCCTCCAGCGGTCGGGAACACAAGGCTCTATAAGGTTTTGAACGACGAATCGATCACCCTGGATATTCCGGAAACATTGATCGCCAATGAAGCCACTGGAGATGTACCAAGAAGCGCCCTTTTGGAAGGGACGGTTCGCTTTAAAAATACGGTTTTCAATGCCTTGGCGACCCAAGAATTTTTTTGCGGTACCTCATTGCCGGAAGCGATTGCTGCCTGGGATTTCGTCAGTGATTCCGGAAGCATTACGGTAACCACGGTGGAGAACGCGCCCAATGCCCAGGGCCAGTTGAACTATACCCATACACTCTCCCTCACCGACCTGGTCTTGGTGCTACAGGGCAATGGCGACAATGTTGCCGATATTGTGTTGGACGCCATTCCTTCTGTTTCCCTGGGCACCTATACCTCCATAGCGCCCTAGGGCTTCCGATAGATATGGACCTCAGTGGCGCCCAAGCCATATTGTTGGTAATCGGCATCATAATGGGTGACGTTATCGTAACGTCCGAAAAGATAATACAACTCCTCTTTGAGCACGCCTTCCCCCACCCCATGGATGAACACCACTTTTTGGATGCGCTTATCGATGGCAAACTGCAACTGCCTTTTGGCCGTTTCCAATTGCAGGTTCAACATTTCGTGGTTGGTCATGCCCTTTGTGGAAGCCACCAGTTGGTTGATGTGAAGATCTACCTCCATTTTTGGGGCATTGCGTTCTTTGGGTTTCGGTACAGCCGTTGGTTTTCTTTTGGGCAATTCCTTCTCCGCCTTAACCATTGACACTTCATGGTTGGTGACCCTAATTTCAGAAGAACGCTGTGCAAGCAGCAATTCGTTCGGGCGATAGGTCAACAAAAAACCCTCGTCACTTTCAATCGTTATTTCTTCCGGATCCACTTGTACGACCTTTCCCATAATGGTATCGTCGATGGTCTCCACCTTGTCCCCAATCCTAAAAACAGCCATCATTTTATTTTTATTCCCCAAAAATAATAGTAATTTTCACCTAAGAATCGCAATTGGCCTAAAAATGAATTGGGTATTTTTTATGTCGGCAATCGAAAATTATATGCTTCCGTGTTTCAGCAAGCGTATTTTTGGGGTAGAATGTCCGGGTTGTGGCATTCAACGTGCCGTTGCTTTTCTGATTCAGGGTGATTTCGCGGCCGCATTTCAAATGTATCCCGCCATCTATACCCTCATTCCGCTGTTGCTTTTCTTATTGGCCGACCAACTGTTCAAAATAAAATATTCCAATGCGATTACCATTGTGCTCATGTTTGCAACGGTGATATTGATATTGGGCAACTATTTGTTAAAATTTTTCTAACTAAACCTTAATATTATGGATCAACAAAAATTGCCCAATGTGACCATTGCCCTTGTATTGGGCATTGTCTCATTTCTATGCTGTTTTTGCAGCTCGGGTATAGGGGGCATCGTCATGTCTGGCATCGCGCTTTTCCTGACTTCCAAAGATAACAAGACCTATCAGGAAAGTCCAGAACAGTATTCCAATTTCAGCCAATTGAAAACGGCCAAGATCGTAGCCATTATCGGACTCGTACTCGGCATTGTTACTTTGCTATATACCATTTATGCAATCAATCAGATGGGCGGTATTGAAGGATACATGGAAAAAGTTAGGGAAATAATGGAACAATACGGCATTGAAGAATAAAAAACCAACCACATGAACCAACAACCACTTCCGGGGGCGAGCAATGCGCTTACCTTCGGCATCTTATCGATCGTACTCACTTTTGTCTGCTGCGGACCCTTTGGCGCAATTTTTAGCATTATAGGACTCTCAAGCGCCAGTAAGGCAGAAAAACTATACCTGGAAAACCCTGAAAACTATACCGGTTTTGAAAATGTAAAAACGGGCCGGATACTCTCCTATGTCGGATTGGGTTTTGCCTTGTTAATGCTGATTTTCGTTATCCTTTATTTCGGTGCCATTGTTGCCATTGTGGCCTCTGGCGGGGATTGGGACAGTTTTTAAAAGCGAAGACCTCCATAAAAAAATCCCCTGAGGGGATTTTTTTATTGTTCAAATTGTTTCAGGGTCTTGATAATGATCGAGACGCAGTCGAGCAATTGCTCCTTATCGATCACCAATGGCGGTGCAAACCGTATGATATTGCCATGGGTAGGTTTTGCCAATAGGCCATTTTCCTTCAGGGCCATACAGATGTCCCAAGCCGTGGAACTCTCTTGGGTATCATTGATCAAAATGGCATTCAACAGGCCTTTGCCCCTTACCGCGTTCACAATATTGCAGCCGGGGATAAATTTATTCAGCTCTTCCCTGAACAGTTCCCCCAGTTCAAAGGCATTTTGGGCAAGTTCCTCTTCTTTGACCACTTCCAAGGCTGCCATACCCACCGCGGCGGCAATGGGGTTGCCACCAAAGGTACTGCCATGGTTCCCCGGCTTGATGACGCCCATGATGTCATCATTGGCCAGTACGGCTGAAACCGGGTAGGCACCGCCGGAGAGGGCCTTGCCAAGGATCAAGATATCCGCTTTCACATCAGGGGTACCACTGCAGTGTTTATCGGAACAGGAACAGTTGCCACAGGTGGCAAGCAACCTTCCGGTGCGGGCAATTCCGGTCTGTACCTCATCCGCGATGAACAGCACATTATATTTCGCACAAAGTGCCTTGGCCTTCATTAAGTAGTCTTCTGAAGGCACATATACCCCCGCTTCGCCCTGTATGGGCTCTACCAGGAAGCCAGCCACGTTTTTGTTGTTTTCCAATGCGCTTTCCAGGGCTTCAAGGTTGTCGTAGGCTATTTTGAGAAAACCAGGGGTGAATGGGCCGAAATGCTTGCGGGCCACCGGATCACTGGAAAATGAAACAATGCTGGTGGTTCTTCCGTGAAAATTATTGTTGCAAACGATGATTTGGGCCTCATTGTCGTGTATGCCCTTCTTTTCATACGCCCACTTACGGCAGATTTTGATGGCGGTCTCCACGGCCTCGGCTCCGGTATTCATGGGCAACAACTTATCGTAGCCGAAAGTTTCGGTCACGTATTTTTCGTACTTGCCCAACATATCGTTATAAAAAGCCCTGGAGGTCAAGGTAAGGGTCTGCGCCTGCCCCACCAATGCCCCTACGATCTTCGGATGACAGTGGCCTT
>JBATHI010000508.1:0-8037 GCA_049666645.1 Flavobacteriaceae bacterium
AAGTACAGGCGGTGGTATTCTCATAGGTGGTAAACTCACAGACAGGGCCTGTTCTTACCCAATCTTCAGGCCATACCGGATCTATGTTGGTTACCGGACCGGTATGGTTGAGCACTACGTCCAAAATGACCCTGATGCCCTTATCATGTGCGGTTTTCACCAAAACTTCCAAATCTTTCTTGGTGCAGAAATTCGGGTCTAAAGCCGTCCAATCCTTGGCCCAGTAGCCGTGATATCCATAACTGTTTCCGGTACCCTCGTCCGTAGCACCATGAATTTGTTCCACAACCGGGGTAAACCAAATGGCATTGATACCCAAATCCGTAAAATAGCCTTCATTGATTTTTTGAGTGATGCCTTGAATGTCACCGCCCAAAAAGCCCCTTAGAAGACCGGTGGGCTCGGCCCTATCGTAGTTTAGATCGTTCTCGGGATTGCCGTTGAAAAATCGATCGGTAAGTAGAAAATAGACATTGGCCCCTTCCCAGAAAAAGGGTGCCTTTTTAATCGGTGCCGCGGCAATAGTATCATTAAAGGTCTTTGTGGCTGGTTCGGTTTTCTTGTTTTCAACCTTGCAGGAAAACAAGAGGAACAAGGCAAATAGGCTAACAAAAGTCTTGGTCATCAATATGGCTTTAAGCAATCTTGGGGAGAACACAGCATAGTGTGTTCAATTCAAGTGCTAAAGCTATAAAATGAAAGGGGAACTAGAAAATTTATTTTTTGCGGTTCAAGACCTTGAACTCCTCATAACAGCTGCTGATGGCATCCAAAATTTGCAGGTCGTTCGCCGTGGTTATAAATGATTTGGAGTAACTGCAGTTATTAAGAATATCTTCAATATCGAGCTTCTCGACCTGTAGCAATTCCATAAGCACTTCCCTGTCGAATTTACTGGCCAATAGATTGCGTATCTCATCATCTTCTTTCATTTGCCTCAGCTTCCGCATCTGATTTGGTTTTTTTCCAAATAGATTTCGCAAGAGGTCAGCTGGATTTAGGATGGCACCCAAGACCTTGGTCACTGCACTCGGGTTTTTGTTTCCTGCCTCATAACCCACGGATAGGCCGGAAATGCTATATTGATAGGCGGTATTGATGGGCAGGTTCTTTACATCAATTTCCAGGTATCCGGTCAATTGGTATGGCGTCACGATAACTTCCTCCAGGGCATAGGCCAGTTCCGTTAGGCTGATTTTGGTATCCTCAAACCGGAACATATCATTGGTAACCCTTATTTTTTGGGTTTTGAAACCGAGGTAAGACAGATAAAGCGTGTCGTTCACCGCTGCCCGGATCGTAAAACGGCCTTCGGCATTGGTGATGGTGCCTACCACTTCGTTGAGATTGATCACGTGCACACTTTCCAGAGGCTCATCGGTCTGCGCATTGATGACCGTTGCGGTCACTTCTTTGGTTTCCACCCCATCCACAGGGTCTTGTGAAAAGGACATATATGAAATCAGCAAGAAAACACAATGCAAGTATTTTGTCATTCGAGGAATCTACGCAAAATGAAGTTCAAACATAACCAAAAAATACGCCGGAGCGTATTTTTTAATCTAGAATTAACAGAGTCAATGGGGCCAAGTTTTAAAAGAAATCGCTTCTGCGCTTGCTTCTTTTCTTGCCCGATTCCTTTGAACCACTTTTTGAAAAACCATGGGAACGCTTGCCACCACGTTCCTTGACTTTATCCCTTTTCCGGCCCTTTTCCTTGCCTCCGCCGCTGCGTCGTGCACCACCTCCACCACCTGGGCTTTTGGAAACTTCCACGTTCACAAAACGGCCATCGACCTTAAACTCGGTAAAGGTGGTCAAAATTTGGTCGGTTACTTCGGCTTCCGAGTTGAAGAAGGAAAAACTATCCTTGACATCTACCTTAAAAATATCTTCCCTGCCAAGGGAGGCGGTATCGCGGATAAAATCCTTAAGGGACATCCAGTCATAGCCATCCTTTTCTCCAACATTGATGAAATAACGAACGGAGCCATTGTTCGACTGGGTGAAGGAATCATCTCGATCACGACCGCGATCTCCCCGTTCGCTCCTTTCGCCACGATCTCTTGAATCGGCACTGTTCAGATCTTTCGTTTTATTGTAATAGTTCGAAAAACGCGTGAATTCTACGGATACGATTTTTTTGATCAGTTCATCCCTGTCGATGCCATAAAGTACATCATTGATCGCAGGAAGATAGTTTTCAACGTCCTTGTCAATTTTGGTATCCTTGATTTTATTGGCAAGGTGATATAGTTGGATTTCACAGATTTCAGGACCTGTGGGTATATTTTTGGCGATGAACTTCTGCTGCACCTTTTTCTCCATGGCCTGTATTTTGCGCATTTCACTTCGGGTAATGATCACCATGGAGATGCCCGATTTACCCGCTCGGCCCGTACGCCCACTGCGGTGGGTATAGGTTTCGATTTCATCCGGCAATTGGTAATTGATCACATGGGTGATGTCATCGACATCGATGCCCCTTGCGGCCACGTCAGTGGCGACCAAGAGCTGGATTTGCTTTTTTCGAAAGGCGTTCATGACCATATCGCGCTGGTTTTGGCTTAAATCGCCATGAAGGGCGCCAGCGTTGTAGCCGTCCTCGATAAGGTTTTCGGCAACCTTTTGGGTATCTCTTTTTGTCCTGCAGAATACCACAGAAAAAATATCGGGATGTGCGTCGGCCAATCTTTTTAAGGCGGGATAACGGTCCCGGCCTCCTACGACATAGTATTCGTGCTGTACGGTGGTCGCTCCCGAATTCTTGGTGCCCACGGTAATTTCATGTGGACTTCGCATGAATTTTTTGGCGATGACCGATACTTCGGCGGGCATGGTCGCGGAAAACAACCAGGTCGACTTTTCCTTCGGGGTGTTCGATAGGATATCCTTTATGTCCTCATAAAAGCCCATGTTCAACATCTCATCGGCTTCATCGAGGATGCAATAATCGATTTTGGAGATATCGACCAGTCCGCGTCCTATCATATCCTTCATCCGCCCCGGGGTAGCCACCACGATCTGGGCCCCTCTTTTGATTTGTCTTGCTTGTTCGGTGATGCTTGCCCCGCCATAAATGGCCACCACGTTGATATTCTTTTCGTACTTCGCGTACAGCTGGATCTCATTGGTGATCTGCAAACAGAGTTCACGGGTGGGGGATAGGATCAATCCTTGGGTAGTCCTGCTGTTGCCATCTATTTTTTGGATCAGCGGAAAGCCGAATGCAGCCGTTTTACCTGTGCCTGTCTGGGCCAGGGCCACTAAATCAACTTCACCCGATAAAAGAATGGGAATCGCTTTTTCCTGTACCTCGGATGGGGTTTCGAACCCCATATCGGCCACAGCATCCAATAGGGACTTCTGCAGTCCCAGTGCTTCAAATTTTGTCATAATAAGTTATACTTAATCGCGAATATGTGTGTTGCATAGAGCGATTATCGTATATAACCCATTGGACTCAGCGCAACACCTGCCATACCGGCGGCGTTAAAATTAGCGGCAAAGGTACAACTATTTATCGAGACGGACATTGTTTAGATGATCTAGCAACTTTTCCATGGCTTTGCCCCGATGGCTGATACGGTTTTTGGTTTCTGTCGGTAGTTCGGCGAAGGTAACGGTATAACCCTCCGGCATAAAAATGGGGTCATAGCCAAAACCCAATGCCCCTTTTATTTGGTGGGTGATGGTACCCTCCACCGTCCCTGTGAAGAATTGGGTAACACCATTTAGGTTCAGTGCAATAACGGTTTTGAATCTCGCCCTGCGGTCGCTGATGTTGGTCAGCTTCGCAAGCAGTTTGATCATGTTGTCTACCGCGTTGTTTTGTTCTCCTGCATAACGGGCGGAATAGACACCTGGAGCTCCGTTAAGGGCATCTACAAGAAGCCCGGTATCATCGGCGAAACAAGGAAGCCCATACTTTTGGGTGACGTAGTCGGCCTTCAGTTTGGCGTTACCTTCCAACGTGGAGGCCGTTTCTGGAATTTCTTCGGTACAGCCCAGTTCCTGGAGAGAGACCAAATGGATATGGGCCGGGAGTAATTTTTTTACTTCCTTCACTTTATTTCGATTGTGGGTGGCAAAAACCAATTGCATATGATCAAAAATACTAATTTTAGGACATGGAATTGAAAATACCGCCCGCTTTGGTCTTTGTTTGTTTTGGGATTTTCATGTACCTGCTCGCGCAATTTTTACCTATCGGCCATTTCGATTTTTTTGGCCGAGCCTACCTGATGAAAGCGTTGTTGGGCATTGCAACGGTCATCGGCCTTTTTGCTTTGATTCAATTTTTAAGGGCGAAAACAACCTTAGATCCCGCCCGCCCATTCAAAGCTTCCACTTTGGTAACCAGTGGAATTTATAGATTTTCCAGAAATCCAATGTATTTGGCATTGTTGATGGTTCTGTTGGCCTGGGGCCTTCATTTGGGGAATGCCTTCAACACTTTGGTCGCCGCGGGATTCGTGACATATATGAACCGGTTTCAGATCGGCGCTGAAGAAAAGGTACTGGCGCAGTTGTTCGGAAAAACCTATCAACAATATTGTGTGAATGTGCGACGGTGGTTCTAATGGTATTGTGAATCAACCCGATTTTATATTAGCCCAATAACTTATATATCGAAATATTAGTATATTAGCTTATAAATTAGTATATTAGCGTTTTTACTTATAACATGAAAGCAGCCATCATTACCGGAGATATAATCAATTCGGAAGACGCCGATTCCTCGGAATGGCTGGCCTATTTGAAACAATACCTTGCCAGACTGGGAAAGAGCCCTACCGAATGGGAAATCTATAGGGGTGACGAATTTCAGCTCAAAGTATCGCCTGCGAAGGCTTTGGAGGTGGCCATCCACTTGAAAGCCATCATAAAATCGGTCAAGGGCCTCGATGTTCGCATGGGTATCGGCATCGGAGAAATAAATTATGAAGGCAACAGTGTCACCGAATCCAACGGAACCGCCTACCGGCGTTCGGGCCGAACCTTTGAAACGCTGAAACAGGACAAAGTAAATCTATGTATTGCCTCAGGGAACGATACCTACGACCGTACCCTGAACCTCATGTTGAAGCTGGCCTTGGGTTTTATGGATGATTGGAGTACCGTTTCAGCGGAAATGGTGGCCTTGGCCATGGATAATCCCGATGCAACACAACAAGCAATGGCCCAAAAATTGGGTATTCGACAATCGGCGGTAAGCCAGCGCCAGAAGCGTGCTCGTTTAGACCTGGTATTTGCACTGATCGAATATTATGCGCTAACCATAAAAGATAGCACTGAATGATATTGTTTTTAAAGCTGCTTCTGGCCCATATGATAGGGGATTTCCTATTGCAGCCCAAATCATGGGTGCGGGCAAAGGAGGAAAAAAGGATTGCCTCAAAATACCTATATTTTCATATAATGCTTCATTTTGTTGTTGCGATGGTATTGCTTTGGGATATCGATTACTGGAAATTGGTGCTGCTCATTACCATATCCCATTATCTGATCGATTTGGCGAAAATCTATGCCACCCCTTGGTTCGAAAATCGCAGTATTCCCTTTTTTATCGATCAACTGCTCCACCTCGCAGTGCTATACGGCTGCAGTTATTATGGCGACCTTTTGGGCCATTCACGGGATCTCATGGAACAAATCGACTGGGCCTTGGTCACGGCAACGGTTTTTGTCACTTTCCCTTCGGCCGTAATCATGGAGAAGCTGTTGGAACGCATGTCGCAACAGATCGAATTGGATCATGAATCACTTTCCAATGCAGGTAAATATATAGGCATTATCGAGCGTCTTTTTGTGCTGACCTTTCTTGTTTTGGGGAGATGGGAGGCCATAGGTTTGCTGATAACGGCAAAATCGGTATTTCGATTTAATGACCTCAAGGTAAGCAACAATCGCAAACTCACCGAATACATTCTTATCGGAACTTTGTTAAGTTTTGGAATTGCGATAGGAACAGGCCTGCTGTACACCTACCTTTAGCCATATTTAGGCTTGATTCCGACGGGCATATGCCCAGGCGAATTATTGCATTTCTCTTTTTTTCAATATCCATTTAAAAACCTTATAAAATTATCCACAGGAAGCGGTCTGAACAAATTTTAATAACATTCCAAAAATCGGTTGGAATTAATCTTTATTTTTACCACTTAATTTTTTTTAATAGGATGACAGAGGTGGGCAGGAAGTACGTTTTCGATTTTGACAGCACCCTAACCAGGGTCGAGGCACTTGACGTTTTGGCCGAAATGACGCTGCAAGGCAAATCTAACCGCGACGAGATTGTTAGCGAAATTCAGAAGATCACCAATCTGGGTATCGATGGGGACATTTCTTTTACGGAATCATTGGAAAGGCGGATCAAACTCTTAAAGGCGAACAAATCCGATTTGGCGGGCTTGGTGACCGAATTGCGGCAGAAAATATCCAAATCGATCGAATCGAACAAAGAGTTTTTTGAAAAGTTTTCAGATGATATCTATGTGATTTCCTGTGGATTCAAGGAATTCATCGATCCCATTGTAAAAGAATACAATATTCCTTCCGAAAGGGTTTTTGCCAATACCTTTGAATTTGATGAAGCCGACAACATCATTGGCTTTGATACCGAGAATGTCCTGGCCTCACATAATGGAAAAATTGAGTGTTTGAAGCGTTTGAACCTGGAAGGGGAAGTTCAGGTCATCGGCGATGGTTATAGCGATTATGTGATGCGGGAAGCCGGCATTGCCCATAAGTTCTTCGCCTATACCGAGAATGTGCACCGTGAAAAGGCCACCAACAAGGCTGACCATGTGACCCCCAATCTCGATGAGTTCCTTTTCGTGAACGATCTGCCCCGTAATATTTCCTACCCAAAGAATCGGATCAAGATTTTATTGCTTGAAAACGTGCATCCTGCAGCCTTCGAAAACCTGTCGGATGACGGCTTTTCCGTAGAATTGGTTAAAAATAGCCTATCGGAGGACGAGCTGATCGAAAAAATTAAGGGTGTCCATGTTCTTGGAATACGTTCCAAAACACAGGTCACCCAAAAAGTGCTCGATGCCGCCAACAAGCTTTTGGTAGTAGGTGCATTTTGCATAGGTACCACCCAGATCGACCTCGAGTATTGCAGGAAAAAGGGGGTGGTGGTCTTCAATGCGCCCTATAGCAATACGCGCTCTGTCGTGGAACTGGCGGTTGGGGAAATCATCATGCTTATGCGCAGTGTCTTTCCGAGAAGTACGGAGATCCATAACGGCCAATGGCAAAAGACAGCCTCCGGTTCACGTGAGGTCCGGGGCAAAAATCTGGGCATTGTGGGCTATGGAAATATAGGCAAGCAACTTTCAGTGCTCGCAGAAGCCATTGGCATGCGGGTTTATTATTACGATATCAACGACCAACTTGCCCTGGGCAATGCGATCAAATGCAATACGCTGGAAGATTTGCTCTCGGTTTCGGATGTGGTGACCTTACATATCGATGACAACAAGGCGAACAGGAACTTCATCGGGGAACGCGAAATCAATCAAATGAAGCATGGCGCCATGCTGATCAACCTCTCGAGAGGTTTTGTTGTGGATGTGAATGCGCTGGCGAATGCCTTGAAAAGCGGAAGATTGGCAGGTGCGGCAGTAGACGTTTATCCGGAGGAACCCAGTGGGAACGGACAATTTGAAACGCCGCTGCAAGGACTTTCCAACGTGATACTCACCCCCCATGTAGGCGGTAGCACCGAAGAGGCCCAACGCAATATTGCCGATTTTGTGCCCAAAAAGATAATGGATTATATCAATGCCGGGGATACGGTCGATGCGGTGAACTTCCCCAATATACGGTTGCCGAAACAATCAAATGCCCACCGGTTCCTTCACATCCACAAAAATGTACCGGGTATCATGGCAAAGATCAACGAGGTACTCGCGAAGTACGAAATGAACATCACCGGACAATACCTTTCCACCGACAACGAAGTGGGGTATGTGATCACGGATCTGGACAAGGAATATAACAAGGATGTGATCATGGCCCTAAAAC
>JBATHI010000509.1:0-3394 GCA_049666645.1 Flavobacteriaceae bacterium
GGCGCAGCTTGTTTTTCAGGTATCAGGATAAGCCCAACACCAAAAAATATCGCAAAGAAAATAACCTGCAGCATTTTGCCATTATCACTGGCTGCACTAAAGATGTTGCTTGGCACCAAATCTTCCAATGCCTGCAAGGGTCCTGATTCCCTTTGCTTTTCGGCTTCGGCGATCTGGTTGTTGACATCCCCACTATAATTTGAAACCAATTCATTGCGCGTTTCCTCGGAAATGGAATTCCCTGGCTTTATGGTGTTGACGATGAGCAAACCTATCGACACCGCAATTACTGTAGTGGTGATGTAGATGGCGATGGTCCTTCCGCCCATCTTCGATAATTTTGAAATATCCTTTAAATCTGAAACGCCCTTGATCAATGAAGCCAAAATTAGCGGTACCGCGATAAGTTTTAAGGAATTGATAAAAATGTTGCCGAAGGGCTTTACCCAATCCGACACTATTTTCGGCCCCCATGCGAACTGCACCATTAAAAAGGCGAACACAACGCCCGCAAACATGCCTATCAAGATTTGCCAATGCAGTTCAAGTTTCTTCATCTAATGGAGGTTTAGACGGGAAAGATACCATTTTGCGGGGAAAAGGGCTAGAATGCCGCGCTATAATTTGATTGTCCGATTGATCAGGACATAATCGGCCAAAACCAAGGCTGCCATGGCTTCCACGATGGGAACCGCCCTGGGAACCACACAGGGGTCATGGCGTCCCTTCCCCTGGGCCTGCACCGTATTGCCCTCCCTATCGATCGTTTCGTATGGCTGTATGATGGTGGCCACGGGTTTGAAGGCCGCGTTGAAATAAATATCCATTCCATTGCTGATGCCCCCTTGAATACCGCCGCTATGGTTGGTTTTGGTACTACCGTCGGCATTATAGGGATCGTTATGATGGCTGCCCCTCATCTTCACGCCTTCGAATCCGCTACCATACTCAAATCCTTTCACCGCATTGATCGAGAGCATTGCCTTGCCCAATTCGGCATGCAATTTGTCAAAAACAGGCTCCCCCAGGCCAACCGGTACATCCCGGATGACACAGCTAATGATGCCGCCGATGGTGTCGCCTTCCTTGCGCACCTTTTTGATATAGTCTTCCATCCGTTTCGCCATGGCAGGATCCGGGCAGCGCACCGGATTCGATTCCACAAGGGAAAAATCGAGCGATCGGTAATCTTTGTCCATCTTGAGGTCGCCCACCTGGGAAACATAGGCGTTGATGCTGACGCCCTTTAAAAATTGCTTGGCAATGGCACCCGCCACCACCCTGCTCGCGGTCTCCCGGGCCGAGCTCCGACCGCCTCCCCTATAATCGCGGAAACCATATTTTTGATCATAGACATAATCGGCGTGGGAGGGCCTGTACGAATCCTTGATATGGGAATAATCCTGGGATTTCTGATTGGTATTCCGAATGGCAAAACCGATCGGGGTACCCGTGGTCTTGCCTTCAAAGACACCTGAAAGAAATTCAACCTCATCGGCCTCTTTACGTTGGGTAACGATGGCCGATTGCCCGGGTTTCCTGCGATTCAATTCGATTTGTATGGCATCGGTATCCAGGAGCAAACCAGACGGACACCCCTCCAATACCCCACCGATCGCTTCCCCGTGCGATTCTCCAAAGGTCATTAGTTTAAAAAGCGTGCCAAAGGTGTTTCCTGCCATGGATTCGATTATAAGTGATTCATGTGAACGAACACATGTTGATAAAGTCATTGGAAGCAATCAATAAAAACATTTCCAAGATAGGCCAAAGGTAAATTTTAATTCACATCCTACCAAAATCCAAAATAGGGTTCAATACGGCGGTTGGCCAATCACATAACAAAAGGTTAAACTACTTAAGGTTAACTTGATACAGCGCATACGTTAAATTGACATTGAATTTATATTCAATTTATACCCAGTGGTTTATTTTGTAAAAATTCAATCCTTGAAAAAAAGAAGAATCAACCTTGCCGTTATCTCTGATGTTCATTTGGGGAATGTGGCATGCCATGCAGAAGAACTGATCACATACCTGAACAGTATACAACCCGAAATATTGATCCTCAACGGCGATATCATTGATGAAAAGGCTGTCGAGAAGACGGGTTACCCACCATCACATATCGAAGTCCTGAATAAAATAATCGGCATGGCCGCAAATGGTACCGTGGTTTATTACTTAGGGGGGAATCACGAAATGAAGGTTGATAAAACTGGGGAATCCCCATTTTGCAATTTCAATCTCACCGATGAACTAGTGCTTGAATTCGACGGGAAAAAGACCTGGTTTCTGCCCGGGGATATTTTCGGTTCCCCGCCCGCCTACCTAGGTCGGTTGGCCAGTCTTGGAGACCTTGGCCATACCTGTTTCATATTTTCCTATCGCATAAGAAAATGGATTTTGGCGAAAAAAGCTAAAAATTATCCAAACAATGGACACACGCTTTCTAGAAAGTACAAGGAGCGCATTGCCTTGAATTTTGAGAAGACCCTGGTAAATATAGCCATAAAAAAAGGGTATGATTTTGTAGTCTGCGGCCATTTGCACCTTCCAAAAAAGGAAATCCATTTGACAAAAAATGGACAATGCACTTATCTTAATTCTGGGGATTGGGTTATGCATTTAACCGCCCTGGAATATTCTTTTAAGCGTTGGAAAATATATAGGTACCGGCACGATAAACTATCGCCATTCTTTGCCGATGAGGCCCTTAAGGCCATGGATTTGCAAGATTTGATCGTTTCCCTTGGTACAAAGGCAAAGAAATCAAAGGATTCATACCGTTGACTTATGGCGTAAATCCTGAAGCAAATCTTAAGCCTTATAAAAGGCGATTTTGTAATTTTCATCACAACACCAATAGGTATGCTCATAGCATCGCTTCCTTGAAGATACTGATCGGATGCTGTGCCTTGCGACCCGTCCCATCCATAATTTGATGCCTGCAGCTGGTTCCATTGGCTGCGATCAAAACATCTTCGGAAGTCTTCCGTATAGAAGGGAACAGTTTTAATTCCCCGATGGCCATGCTCAAACCATAATGTTCCTTTTCGTAGCCGAAAGAACCCGCCATCCCACAACATCCCGAACTGATGATGGAAACGGTATAATTTTCGGGAAGATTCAACATATCAAACGTAACCTTCTGGTTCGAAAGCGCTTTTTGGTGGCAATGGTTATGGATCTTTACCTGTTTGGCCACCTTGGTGAATTGAGATGGCCCAATTTCCCCTTTTTGAATTTCCCTCGAAATAAATTCTTCGATGAGGAAGGCATTGAGCGCAATGGCCTCAGTAGTCTCAGAATCGCTTGAAAGCCTTTTGTACTCGTCCCTGAACGTTAGGATGGCCGAAGGTTCCAGTCCCAGTACAGGGGTATTGTGATGGGC
>JBATHI010000510.1:0-6274 GCA_049666645.1 Flavobacteriaceae bacterium
GCTGTTATAGTCGCCATCGGTTTTGGTGATCGGGCCGGCCGCAATGGCCAAAGTGCTGTCAAGCACGGCGTTCAGTCTGTTTCTATAGGGTGCGATGAAGGCATCGACGCTATCATCGACCAATAATGAACTTGCAATGGGCAGTTGCCTCCCCGATATTTCAGAAAGCTTCGGCGGCTGCCTTTGGCAGGATAACACACTCCCAATAGTTATATATATAACAAAATGTTGTATTTTTAAATTCATTTTCCTTTATAACTTCGCCTCCCATTATGGGATCATATTCTTTACATTTGTAGTAACCGCCTTACTGAACTAGCGTCGCATGCGATAGGGTAGGTTATCAAAAGTAAAAATACATGTTTAAGGGAATAAAAGATAAGCTCAAGCAAAAATCAGGGGCCAAATTTTTGAGGGAAGCCTTGAAGAAGCCTCTCGAGCCGATAGAAAGGAGTCATGGTATTTCTTCCATAGGTTGTATCGTCGACATCGATCATTTTGAGAATACAGATCTGTTCTATCAATTGCAAGAGGAATTTTCTTTAAGGCCCAATGCCATCAAGATCATAGGGTATAAAAGTTATTATGATAAGAACTCACCCTATTCCACCCCTGTGTTTTCCGATAAGGATTTAGGTTGGCACGGAGCGATCGAAAACAGTTACGCCCTGGAATTTTTAAGCCGGGATTATGACCTGTTGATAAACTATTTTAAAGAAGACAATCTATTGATGCAACTGATGAGTCTAAAGGCCAAAGCCCGTTTTAGAGTTGGTTTTCGAGAGATTGACAGCTATTTTAACGACCTTATTTTGGATGTTCCCTTAAAGGATTTTTCAATTTTTAAAAAGGAGCTTAAAAAGTATTTGTGCGTTTTGGATGAAATTTAAGGGGATAAGATGAAAGAGTTGATTGGAACGGGCGTCGCCTTGGTGACCCCTTTTAAGGAAGACAGGTCGATAGATGTGCCGGCCTTGGAGGGCATTGTCGAGTACTGTATCGCCGGCGGGGTCGATTATTTGGTGGTTTTGGGCACCACGGGGGAATCGGTCACCTTGAACAAGTCTGAAAAGCTTTTGGTCGTCAATTCCGTGATAGCTGCGAATTCAGGACGGTTACCAATGGTCTTGGGGGTGGGCGGAAACAATACGGCCGCTGTCATCGAGGAACTTTTGGAATGGGACCTTTCGAAATTCGTCGCGGTATTGTCGGTTTCGCCTTATTACAATAAGCCTACACAGGAGGGCATTTACCAGCATTTCAAGGCCATTGCCAGGGTATCACCAAAACCCTTGATCGTTTATAATGTGCCCAGCAGAACGGGGAGCAATATGTTGCCGGAAACCACTTTGAGATTGGCCGTAGATTGCGACAACATCATAGCCATTAAGGAGGCATGCGGCGATATGGATCAGATCACACGACTGGTACAAAACAAACCCAATGGATTTCTGGTCATTTCCGGAGATGATGCCACTGCTTTGCCTACAGTTTTGGCCGGAGGCGTGGGCGTCATTTCGGTCATCGGGCAAGGCCTGCCCAAGGTTTTTTCGAGAATGATCGCACTGGGTCTCGCGGGCCACGCTGAGGATGCATTAAAACTCAATAATGCGATGTTGGAAGGAATGGACTTGATTTTCCGGGAGGGCAATCCGGCAGGCATAAAAGCGATGTTGGAGACCTTAGGTTATGGGAAGGCATGGGTGCGACTGCCCTTGGTGGAGGCCACGCCCCAGCTAAAAGACAAGATTGCTGCCTTTATTGACTGTATGGCAAGGGAAACCTTATAGTACGGTTGCAGTTTGGGCGTCACTTTGCCCACCCTGTTATATCTGCACCAAAACATGCCAAAAAAGGCTACCAATGTTTTATTTTAGCTGCTTTAAAATTGTTTTTTATATCCACCGATTATCCCTAATTTTGCAAAATGTTTTTTAAAATGGGAAGGTATATCAGTTTACTGTCGATCATTTTTATGGCTTCGTGCAGCGAGTACCAAAAAGTACTCAAGAACGAAGACGTCAAAGCGAAGTACGATCTGGCTGAAAAGTATTACGAAGCGGGCGATATGAAACGGGCAAATCGGCTCTTGGAGCAAATAGCCCCGAAGTATGTCGGAAAACCCCAGGGAGAGCGGGTCATGTTCTTTCTCGCAGATTCGTACTACCAAAGGGGAGACTTCAACATGTCCGGTTATCAATTCGAAAGGTTCGTGAAGTCATATCCCAAGAGCGATAAAATTGCGGAAGCCTCATTTTTGGGGGCGAAGAGCTTTTATGAACTGAGTCCCGTTTACTCCCTAGACCAGACCGACACCGACAAGGCCCTGGCCAAATTGCAGACTTTTATCAACGCCTATCCCGAATCGGAATATTTCGATGAGGCCAACGCAATGGCGAAGGAACTCACCACCAAGAAAGAACGCAAGGCCTATGAAATTGCAAGGCAGTTCAATAAACTCGGCAAGTTCGACTTTTCGTTTCTGACCCCGGCCTTGGCCGCGTTCGATAATTTTATTTCCGATTTTCCAGGTTCGGTTTATAGGGAGGAAGCGCTCTATTATAAATTCGAAACCGCAACGGAGTTCGCCATGAACAGTTTCGAAAGTTTAAAGACCAAGCGTTTCCAGGAAGCAAAAGCAGCATACGCCGTTTTAAAGAAACAATTTCCGGATACCAAATTTGCCGCTAAGGCAGATAACCTATTGGAAAAAATCAACAAAGAATTGGAAGGGTATCCCGTGGATGCCAAATAAACAAATTTGATATAAAACTATGAGTGATCTAAAAAATTCAAAGGCACCCGTCTCCACGGTGACCATCAACAAGAACAAATTTGATAAGGAAACCGATAATATTTATGAAGCGATTTCGATCACGGCCAAAAGGGCGGTCCAAATCAATTCTGAAATAAAAAAGGAATTGTTGGAGAAATTGGAAGAATTTGCAACCTATAGTGACAGTTTGGAGGAAGTATTCGAAAACAAAGAGCAGATCGAAGTTTCGAAATTCTATGAAAAATTGCCAAAACCTCATGCACTGGCCGTAGAGGAGTGGTTGAACAACAAAATTTACTACAGGAATACCGATAAAGACGCTTAAGGTAATGTTGGCCGGTAAAAACATCCTCTTAGGCATCACTGGAGGTATTGCCGCCTATAAGACCACCTTCCTTGTACGTTTACTTATTAAAGCCGGCGCACGGGTTAAAGTAATTTTAACCCAGAGCGCCGGCGATTTTGTTTCCCCTTTAACCCTTGCCGCCTTGAGCAAGAACCCTGTCCTGACCTCCTTTGTAAAGTCGGAGGACCATTTGACCGATTGGAACAACCACGTCGATCTCGGACTTTGGGCCGATGTCATGGTAATCGCCCCTGCGACTGCGAATACCATGTCGAAAATGGCGAACGGCAATGGCGACAACCTATTGTTGGCGACCTACCTTTCCGCAAAATGCCCGGTTTTCTTTGCACCCGCCATGGATCTTGATATGTACCAACATCCTACCACCAAGGCTTCTTTGGAAAAATTGAAATCGTTCGGAAATATTTTGATACCGGCTGCCTCGGGCGAACTGGCCAGCGGCCTGCATGGAGAAGGCAGGATGGCCGAGCCGGAAACCATTTTATCCACGATCGTTGAATTCCTTGGCAAAGGATTGCCCCTTAGTGGCCAAAGGGTGCTTATTACAGCGGGCCCCACTTACGAGGCCATCGACCCAGTTCGTTTCATCGGCAACCATTCCACGGGCTTGATGGGCTATGAGCTCGCAGAAACCGCCGCCGACATGGGCGCCAAGGTAATTTTGATTTCGGGCCCTTCCAATTTGGTACCCAAGAACAAGACCATCGATTTGATCAAAGTCGTTTCGGCCGAGGAAATGTACCAAGAGACGCTCAAATATTACGCTTCCATAGATATTGCCATTTGTGCCGCCGCCGTTGCCGATTATAGACCCAAGACCATGGCCAAGCAAAAAATCAAGAAAAACGAAGCCGAACTCTCGTTGGAATTGGTAAAAAACAAAGACATCCTACTTGCCCTGGGAAAAGCCAAAGTGAACCAATTCTTGGTCGGATTCGCCTTGGAGACCGAAAACGAAGTGGAAAATGCAAAAAGGAAGTTGCGTAAGAAAAACTTGGATGCCATCGTCCTCAATTCCTTAAATGATGAGGGTGCGGGCTTTGGCACCCCTACCAATAAAATTCAATTTATAGATAAGAATTTGTCGATAAAAACGTTTGATTTAAAAACCAAGGCCGAAGTGGCCAAGGACATTTGGACAGAAATGATAAGCAGGCTCCATGCGTAATATCTTAATTCCATTTTTGCTCTTGCTGACCTGTCAACTATTCCAGGCCCAGGAACTCAACTGTACCATCACGGTGAATTCGGATCAGGTATCACAGACCAACCAACAGATCTTCAAGACGTTGGAGCGCTCCCTGAACGACTTTGTAAATAAGAATAAATGGACCAATAGGGCTTTTAAGGAAAATGAAAAGATCAATGCCCAAATGTTCATCACCATCACCAATTTTGATTCGAACAGGTTTAAAGGTACCCTTCAAATCCAATCTTCCCGGCCCGTTTATAATACCTCTTACGAAACCCCGATATTCAATTACAAAGACAATGATTTTGACTTCGAATATATCGAGTTTCAGCCACTGGTCTTCAACGAGAATGTTTATGAGTCCAATTTGGTGAGTGTTATTTCATACTACGTTTACATCATTTTAGGGTTGGATGCCGATACTTTTTCCTTGGAAGGCGGCAACGACTATTACAGGGTTGCCCAAAAAATTGTCACCCAGGCCCAAGGGAGCAATGCTACGGGCTGGAGCCAATCGACCGACAGAAGCCGATTTGAACTGGTCGACAACCTCATGTCCAACACCTATCGGGAATATCGCGTTGCCATGTACAATTACCACCGCAAGGGGATGGATGTGTTGGGGGATAACAACAGCACGGGCAAACAGGTCATCGCGGGCACCATGAAATTGTTCGAGACCATGATCAATCGACGACCCAACGCCTTTTTGATCCAGACTTTTTTCGATGCCAAATCGGATGAGATCCAAAATATCTTTTCAGACGGCCCCAAAATGGATGTGGTTCAGTTGAAGGAAACCTTGAATCGCATCGCCCCTTTGTATTCGGGCACTTGGAACGAAATTAAATATTGACTTCCCTTTTTTCCCGCTTATAGGTTATCTTTACCGTTCAAAATCCACTTTGAATGCTGGTGAAGCTCTCCATAGGAAATTATGCCCTTATCGATCAATTGAGCGTTGTTTTCACCGATGGTTTGACCGTGATCACCGGGGAGACCGGGGCCGGAAAGTCGATACTTTTGGGCGGCCTATCATTGGTTTTGGGGAAACGTGCCGATCTTGGCGCATTGCGCAACAAAGACCAGAAATGTGTCATAGAGGCCGAGTTTGAACTGGGAAATTATGGGTTGGAGGCGTTCTTTTCGGAGAACGATCTGGAATACGAAGCCAGGACCAACATTAGAAGGGAGATACAACCCAGCGGAAAGTCAAGGGCCTTTATCAATGATTCTCCCGTTACCCTGGATGTCCTCACCGAATTGGGCGATCGTTTGATCGATGTGCACTCCCAGCACCAGACCTTAAGGCTTACCGAGAATGATTTTCAGCTCAAGGTCATTGATGCCCTGGCTGAGAATGGTTCTTTCTTGGCACGGTATGCCGGGCAACTCACTTTGTACCAAACTACTGCCAAGGAACTGAAGCGCTTGCTCGATTTTCAGCTTCATGCCAATAAGGAATACGATTACAATAGCTTCTTGTTGCAGGAACTGGAAAATGCTTCCCTGAAACCGGGCATGCAGGAAGAGCTGGAAGCGCAATACGCACAACTCAATAATATCGAGACCATTTTGGAACTGCTTTCCAAAGGGCACCAATTGTTGAACGATGAACAGGTAGGGGTAATCAATATGTTGACCGATCTGAAGCTGATTTCCAACAAGCTGTCACAATATGGGAGCCAATATGCATCGCTCAACGAGCGCATACGCTCTGTCTTCATAGAATCCTCAGACATTGCGGAAGAACTGCAATCCTTTCATGCCATGGCCGAGGCCGATCCGGAACAGCTTGAGGAAGTGAATGCCAAACTCCAATTGTTGTATGACCTACAACGAAAACATGCCGTGAGCGATGTAGCGGGATTGATGGCCATCAAAGAGGAACTTACCGAAAAAGTGGGGGTTACCGAAAACATGGAGACCAATATCAAGG
>JBATHI010000511.1:0-4021 GCA_049666645.1 Flavobacteriaceae bacterium
CAAATCCGGGTTCAATTTTCTGGCCAAAGAAATAGGCCTAGCCCCACAAAACTCCTGATTAAATTCCGCATTGACCTGAAACATATTACCGAGATCATCGGCCCCCGGAAAATCAAAACTGCGATAAACCGATGCGGGCACATTGTTGTAGTTTACCGATATGTCGAGAACATTCGAAAATGTATCGGCCATTTGTTGACCTGTTAGATGTTCCCCGGAGATCCCCACCGCTTTATTTTGGTAGGTGCTACCTTGCTTGATGATGCCGAAGGCACATTTGCCAATATCTGCAACGGCGATTCCGGGCAATTTCTTGGTTCCGATAGGGAATGTGATGGCATATTTCCCATCAGGTCCTTTTTGGGGCCCCGAGCCAAGATAGATGAAGTTTTCCCAGTAGAACGAGGTATATAAAAGGGTATATGGAATCCCACTTTTTTCAAAATAGGCGTTCGATGCCCCTTTGGCATCAAAATGGGGCACTTTATATTTGCCCATCAAGGTGGGCATGCGATTGTCTTCCAAGGGAACCCATTTGCGGGTATCTTCCAAAGTGGACCAAATGACGTGTTTTAATTGGGCCTCCTTTGCAGCTTCGGCCATATTTTTGGCATTTGCCATTTCCTTTTCGGGCGAAAAATGATCCCAGAAAAAGGTGACACAATAGGCGGCATAGGCCCCTTCAAAGGCTTTGACCAAACTGCCCTTGTCATCGACACTGGCTTCCACAACTTCCGCACCTTGCCTGGCCAGTGCTTTGGCCTTGTCCGAATTTTTGTTTCGTGTGATTGCCCTAACCGCAAATTCATGCTTCGGGTCGCTCAAAATAGCCGCGACCAGACTACCTCCCTGCGCTCCTGTGGCACCCACAACAGCGATTATCTTTTGTTGTTCCATGGTGATCGATTGAGTATAATAAAAGGGGGACTATTAAATTACAAATAATTCATGTTCGGCGCAATACGTCCCAGCGATATTTCGATCCAAGCTTAAGGTATTTCAAGTACACGACTAAGGTCGGCAGCAGGAACTTATAAAATGGTTTTTTTGGGAAAAAGGCCCTATTTGGCGAAAAGTTGGCCGATATCCTTAAATGCCTTGAATTCCAGGGCATTCCCTGCCGGATCCAAAAAGAACATGGTCGCTTGTTCCCCTACTTGGCCGGCAAATCGGATATAGGGTTCGATGATGAATTTAACCCCTTTTGTTTTTAGTTCTTGGGAAAAGGTTTGGAAGCTGTCCCACGGAAGAACCACGCCATAATGGGGCACGGGAACATCGTGCCCATCTACCGGATTGTGGTGCAGGCCCTCACTTTCAGCCTTTGGCTTGTAATGGATCACCAATTGGTGGCCAAATAGGTTGAAATCGACCCATTGGTCGCTACTGCGGCCTTCCTCACAATTGAGTATTTCTCTGTAAAAAGTTCTGCATTCGGCCAGATTATGAACCGGGATGGCGATATGGAAAGGGGTTACTGCTTGCATTTTTTTGGAGTATGTTTTATCTTCCAGATCATGGCATTTGACAGCTCGGGAATGCGTCTAAATTAAGTTATTCCCGGGACTTTAAAAAATCAATGATCTGTTCGTTTACGTGCTCTTGGTGCATCGAATGGCCCAGGCCTTCGGTACTGATCAGGGTACTTCCTTTCCAATGGGCAACCAGGCGTTCAGAGGCCTCATATTTGGTAATAAGGTCGAATTTGTCATGAAGCAACAAACCCTTTTTATCAATGGTTCGAACAAATTTCAAGGAGGAAAAATCCCTGATACCCATGCCAAATTTTGATTTCACATAGGCGTCGAGCGCTTGCAGTACGGTATCATTGAACCGCAATAGTTGTTGATAATGTGCCATGACCTCATGAAATTCGGAAGGAGAGCCGATGGTCACAATTTTTTTAATGAGGGTTTCCCGGCGGACGTAGTGATGATAAAGTATGGTAAACCCGCCCATGGAATGCCCTATCAAATAGTCGGGATCGTATTTCTTGGAAAGGTGGTTCAGGGCTTCCTCATAGAGGGGAAGATGGAGTTGGTTCCCGGTAGAATGGCCATGGCCCGGGGCATCAAAAGCAATGATATCGAAATCGGCCTCCCTGAGCTTTTCGATAAGGTTGCGCCACCTAAAACTGTTGCTCTCCCATCCATGCAGCAACAACACCCGCTCTTTGGTTCCTTTCCAACGATACGATTGTACCCTGTGTTCCCCGATGGTAAGGAATTCGTCTTGGGCAAGGTGAAGATACTTTTCCTGATGGGGCAAAATCTTGCCCTTTCGAACCTTGGTGAACAGTTCAAAGGCCTTTTTGGCCGCCATTTTCTTGGAGAATAGCACCAAAAAATTCAAATAGAAACCATAAAATCGGGTGAGGAATTTATATGTGATGGGATGCATGCTTAACAAAATTCGTTACTGACGGCAACCGATATTCAGCGGTTAAGTCGTGGAGGTTTGGGCGATCGGGTTTGAACCCGTATGGGTTTTTTCAATCCCAGCCCAACATCATGTATTTGATTTTGGCCTTGTCCGGAATTTGCACCGCTTCAATGTTCACACTTGAGGCATAACGGAGACTACTGGGCAGTTCTTCCTTACTGATGGTAAAATACACCTCACTTTCCTTCACCAGTATCAATACGTTGTTCATCGAGGTAATCACTTTTTTGATGGTGTACGCCTCTTTGATGTCCTTAAAAGTACTGTTGATATTGATACCTTTTTCGGTATGGTAACGCTCGTCTTCGAAACGCACGTTCTGTATCCTTTGGATGCTATCCAAGCTGGGGGTAAGGGTGAGCAACAAATTGCCCCCTTTTTCATATATCTTGAATCGCTTGGCCATGTTGCCAAGGTTAAGGGCTGTTGTATCCCTGACCACCGAATCCTGGGCATAGATGAGCTCAATATCACGCGACAGGCTATTTTTCTCCAACTTCCCGATGGCATCGTCTTTGATCAAATAGGTGGTGTCAATTTCGTTTTTGCAATGGATCATGAAAAGGGCAATGATGGCAAGGGAAAATCGATGTTTCATAGACATTTGATGTAGTTCCTTTTTTAATGAAATGGGTTTGGTATCATGCCCATTGAATCTAATCCTTTTTAAAAATCAATCAAATCGGATGGTTTTGATTTAATAGTCCTGGTTACATGGTGAACGTTGGCCCTGTGTTTTTGGTCATTTTGGTTTATCGCATCACTTTTTTCAGGATTCCGAATACGCTGCGTATAAATGTTGCGCTGGTAAGTACTTTGACCACCGGGTTTATCGCAGTACTTCTTCTGCCGCTGGCGGTTCTCCGTACCGTTGTCTTTTCCTTCTCGTCAGCCCTTTGCTTCTCGGCAACCACTTCGGCCCTTTCTATTTTTTGGTTCAGGATTTCATATGCACTTTCACGATCTAAGATATCATTATATTTTTTGACCAGTTTGGAATTGTCGATCACTTCTTTCAATTCGGCATCGGTCAATATATCCATCCTGCTCATCGGCGCGCGAAGGAGCGTAGCGGCCAAAGGGGTAGGCCTGCCCTTTTCGTCCAAGGCGGTGATCAGGGCTTCCCCGATCCCGAGGGAAGTAAGTACTTCCTTGGTATCGTAAAACTCGGAGTCTGGGTAATTTTCAGCGGTAAGTTTTATCGCTTTTCGGTCTTTGGCCGTGAAGGCCCGCAGGGCGTGCTGCACCTTTAATCCCAATTGGGCCAGTACGTCGTTGGGCACATCGGTAGGGTTCTGCGTTACGAAATATACCCCGATTCCTTTTGAACGGATGAGCTTGACAATATTTTCGATCTGATCCAACAGGGCCTTTGAAGCCTCATCGAATATCAAATGGGCCTCGTCGATGAAAAGAATTAGCTCTGGACGATCGCTATCGCCCTGTTCGGGAAAGGTAGCGTATATTTCGCCCAATAAACTGAGCATGAAGGTCGAGAAAAGTTTGGGGCGATCCTGGAGGTCGGTCAGGCGGAGTATATTGATATAGCCCCGGCCGTTCGAATCGATTCGGGTAAGGT
>JBATHI010000512.1:0-2133 GCA_049666645.1 Flavobacteriaceae bacterium
ATATGCTATCGACAGAGCAAAGTAAAAAATAGCGATTCCAAAGGCTATTTGTTTTGGAATAGGTAGTGTTTCCATGAAAAACCGAAATTCGACCAAAAAATAGGTAACAATCAATAAAGCTGTAAAAACTGACAAGCCCCCCCAGGTTTTCGTCTTCGCAGTTCGATTTCTTTTAATCAATAGCCAATAATTCAAATAAAAAGCGAAGAATGAAACCATAATACAAAGTAGCAATTGATACGCCAGGCCATTGTTTCTGACAATATTTACTGTTTCTAATCCATTGTTTAGTTCTATTTCATGTGATTGTATGGAAAAACTGGTCGTAATCAGCCAAGATGTACTGATCCAAAAAAGCACGTGAATAAAGACCTCTATCCAAATTTTTTTCATTAAGCAAAGTTAATACTAAGAAGCTATGAATTACTCAAATGGTACAAATCCCTAGTTTGGTGTTACAAACCAGCCATTTGAAAGTATGTCCCATTGTTTAAGTCTTTCATCACAGATTTGTTGGCATTCATAACTTCGTTTAAAAGTTCATTCACGCTGCATATAAACTTGCTGTATTGGTATTCAAATTAACTAAGCAGTATGAAAACATATCACCGAAAGTCCATTGAAGTCTTCAGAAATACGGCTTGGTTTAGCAGCAGCCTAGTCAGATCAGCCCTTTTGATCATGCTTGTATTAACATACAGCATAGGAGATCTCAAAGCACAGGATCAACCGCCTCAGTATATACGAAATGCCGTTCAGAGTACTGAAAGAATGTTAGATAGTAATACGGATGATGCTCTGGCTAAATTTATTGAGCAGTCCATGGTTAAAGATATTAATCGTGATCGAAGCGCCTTAATAGATTCGCTCAAAAACATTCGGACGGAAATGAAAGGCCTGCGTGATGGTATCTCCATTGAGGCTGAGGCGGAAGGTTTACGAATGATCATGTCGGATGGAAAAGTTGAAAGACATCTGATGATCGTGATGGATGAAAAAGCAAAAGCCATTTCCCGCCTCTACCTTGTTTCGAGTCCTACATCTTTGAACATCAACATAGAAAACATAGCTGAAACGTTCGATCAACTAGAAAGGGATGGTGTGGCTGGTTTAATATATGTAAAGATCAATGGTGAAGTCATCATTAAACGTGGATTCGGCTATGCTAACAGGGAACTTGGAATACGCAATGATTTGAATACAATCTTCGGTACCGGTTCAAGGCCGATTGATTTTACTGTTGCGGCTATTTACCTGCTAAATCAAAGAGCTCTCATTAATATTGAAGATAATATCGGTAAATATTTCAAAAACGTACCCAAAGACAAATCCGCAATAACGATTCAACACTTGTTATCGGGTCAATCGGGACTCCCTGATTTTTTCCATAATGATGAAGACTGGGATCCGGATCTTGCGTGGGTTGATCGCGAAACTGCTGTTAAACGCATGCTTTCACAAGAGTTACTTTTTGAGCCGGGAACAGAAGGTCAGCATTCACATGGCGCCTTTGGATTGCTCGCAGCTATAGTTGAGATTGTTGTAGGTCAGAGCTACTACGACTTTATTAACAAAAACTTTTTTGAACCTGCCGGTATGCAAAGAACAGGTGAATATGGAGAAACTAAAGGGCTTTCCATACAAGATTTTGCCGTTGGAGGAGGGCCAAAATTTGTTGGTATCCCAAATATCCCGCCTAATTGGGGACCTACATCCTGGCTTGTGAAAGGTAGCGGAGGAATGTATTCTACGTTAGATGATTTGTTAAAATTCTACACATTGGTTCGTTCCAATAAAGTTTTGGATACTGAACACAATAAATGGTTTACAGGAGCTTCATTTAATCTTGATGGCTCTGATCGTGGATTTGAATTGTTCAGTGCATTCCTACCATCTAACAGCGAAATCTATCTTTTCCTGAACGATTCAGGTAATGCGGAAATCCGCCATGTATTTCGTGCACTTGAGAATTTGATCGAATCAGAAAGGAAATAAGTGGTGGATTTTTTAACGAACGAAAAATAACAACTAAAATAATAAAAGATAACTATATGAAAACCTACTTAGTATATTTTTTCCTCGTCATCTTTTCTGCAACTAGCCTACTGGCTCAAAATAGGCCACCAGCTGAAG
>JBATHI010000513.1:0-4314 GCA_049666645.1 Flavobacteriaceae bacterium
CCGGCTTCGCCCAACACCAATTGAAAGGTCGGTTCCAGGGTTTTACCATCGAACAACATGTTGGCGTTCGTAGCATGGGGCAACTCATCGGCAAGTGCTTTGAGGTTGGCGTAATGGGTGGTGATCACCCCGTAAGCCCCACGTTCATAAAAAACCTCCAAAAAGGCCTCGGCCAAAGCCCCGCCCAGTTCCGGATCGCTGCCCGTACCGAATTCATCGATCAGGAAAAGGGTATTCCGGTCACACTTTTTAAGGAAGTGGTTCATATTCTTGAGCCGATAACTATAGGTGCTCAAATGGTTTTCGATCGACTGGTTATCGCCGATGTCGGTCAAAACGAGATCGAACAGGCAAACCGAGCTGCGTTCATGTACCGGAATCAGCAGCCCACTTTGCAACATGAGCTGCAACAGTCCAACGGTCTTTAAGGTAATGCTCTTTCCCCCGGCATTGGGCCCTGAAATGACGATGATCCGGTTTTCGGGATGCAATTCAATGGTCTGGGGATAGGTTTTTTCGTCCCGCAAACGGTTGGCCAAATACAATAACGGGTGGAAGGCGTCACGCAGATAAAGTCGATTTTCATCATTTATTTCAGGCATGATGGCCTGCATGTCATCCGCATATTTTGCCTTGGCGGCCGTCAAATCGATCAGGGTTAGAAACCGCTGATATTCAGCGAGCAGCTGGGCGTACGGACGGATTTGGTTGGTCAGTGCATTGAGGATGCGTTGAATTTCCTCTTTTTCATCGTATTCAAGGTTGTTGAGTTCCCGGCTATATTTTAGTGCGGCTTCCGGCTCTACGTACACAATGCTACCCGTCTTGGAAGCGCCCATGACCGTTCCCTTCACTTTTTTGCGGTACATGGCCTTTACGGCCAAAACCCGGCGGTTTTCAACCACCGATTCGCGGATATCGTCCAAATAATCCGATCCGTGATAAAGATTGAGCGCAGCGGCAAAACTCTGTCCAATTTTACCACGTACCTGGTTCATCTGCCTTCTGATACGGAACAATTCGTCCGAGGCCTTATCCATGACCTCCCCAAATCGGTCGATGACCCCATTGATCTCTACGGGTACCGACGTATTTTCTTCTATCGCTTCCGAAGCCGAAAACAACAGTGGATAATATTCCCTGAATTTTTTGAAAAACTTTTTATGTTCGCCCGTCGTCATACAAATACTTGCGATTCGCTTAAAACCTGTTACTTCGAGCGTAGTATTCTCAATGCGCAGCAATTGAAGCTCTTTGTTAATGGGTTCAAATCCGTGGTTGGGAATTCGGTTTTCGCTGATCAGTGACGACAAATATTCGGCAGTTTGGCCCAAAGCGGTCAAAATCGACTCACGGTCGGGTAGGGGTGCCAACGACAATGCGGCTTCTTTTCCCAATTCGGTGTTGCAACGCGATGCCAATTTCATCAGCACCGTTGGATATTCTAAATCTTGAAGGGTTTTCGTCGGGATTTCCACAATAGTTTATGAAATCGTGTACAAAGGTATGGATTAGGGTCGGATTGGGAAATCCTTGACCCAAACATGTTTAAAAAAGCCTTGATATCAAAAAATGACGGGATCATTTCGCAAAAAAAAAGCAATTTATTGGTCATTTGGGCAATATTTACGGGGGAACCGAGGTTAATAGAGAACGAAAAATACCGTGTTTGATGCTTTTAAAGCAAACCCAAAATATCAGTAAAACTCAATTTCAGGTCAAATTGATGGCCTTTGCCACCTTTGTATTTCTGTTTTTGGGCTGTGCAACCGAAGGTACATTGGTAAGGGTGATGGATCCGCCCCCTGTACGACTTGCGAACAATATCAAAAAAATCGGTATCGTCAACAGCAGTGTGCCTTCCGAAGCGATAAAAATCCAATCCAGGATCGATCAATTGGTGGATGCCGAAAATCAATGGTTGGCCAAAAAGGGCACCGAAGCGGCAATTGCAGGGCTATTCGATGAACTGGTCAAGGACGACCGTTTCGGAGCTATAAAAATGCTGGATTCCATTCCCGACGCCCTAAAGGATTTTGGATCCGACCCCGAAAGCATTTCATGGACATCGGTTAAGGCCCTTTGTGAAATGTACGACGTTGATGTCATTTTTTCACTTTCCCATTACGATGCGGAAACCAAGGTATCGATCAAAAAATCAACCATGATGCAGCCCAACATGGTACGCGTCAAAGAAAAGGTTCAAGCGCAGGAAATCACCTTGGAAACCCTGATAGAAAACGGTTGGAGAATATACGATCCCAGCAGCGGGCAGTTGCTCGACGAAATGGTTTTCAACGATCGGTTCATTACGAAGGGCAAGGGAACCGATGCCTTGTTGGCACTGCAGGCCGTCGATCGTAAAGATACCATACTGGTACAAAGCAGATCGGCCGGAAGTCAATATGGACTCCGATTGCAGCCCGTGGAAACCAGTATACCAAGATACTTTTATGTCAGGGGGTCCGATAAATTGGTCGCCGCAAAGAATTTGATTGCCGGCGATGATTGGCAAGGGGCCATACATTTGTGGCGGGAGGAAGCGATCAACCCAGAACCAAAAATCAGCAGTAGGGCCTGCCATAACATGGCAGTGGCCCATGAGCGAGATGGGGCGCTCCAAAATGCCGTAGAATGGGCCACCAAGGCCAATGCGCAATTCCAGAGCAAAAATTCCCGCGCTTATCTCCTGGTATTGGAACAGCGCACTGCCCAAAATAACGGGCCGCAGCAACTCGTCGTGGATGGGCAAGCTCTTTTTGAAATTCCTTAGTACCTCAAGCGCTGCTTTACCAAAATGTTTTTTTGATTTCTCCCCGGCGTAGAGCCACTTTGATTGATTTGCCTATTTTTGGGGATTCAATGATTCCACATCGATAGTAGCCATGCCTCTGAACATTCACGAAAGTTGGAAACCGCACTTGCTCCCGCAATGCGAATTGCCCTATTTTTCTGACTTGACCCTTTTTGTAAGAAAAGAATACGCCCAATACGAATGTTACCCAAAAGGGAAGGAAATATTTGCCGCCTTCGACCATAGTACTTTCGAAAATACCAAAGTGGTAATCATAGGTCAAGATCCCTATCATGGCCCGAATCAAGCCAACGGGCTGTGCTTTTCGGTTCGGGATGGTATTCCGCATCCCCCTTCTCTGATCAACATCTTCAAGGAAATACAGCAGGATCTGGGAAAACCGTATCCCAAAAGCGGCAATTTGGATCGATGGGCCGATCAGGGCGTATTGTTGCTCAATGCCACGCTTTCAGTGCGTGCCCATCAAGCCGGAAGTCACCAGAACAAGGGTTGGGAAACTTTTACCGATGCGGTGATCGGAAAGCTATCGCAGGAAAAAGAGGGGCTTGTATTTTTGCTTTGGGGCGGCTATGCCAAAAAGAAGGCCACACTTATCGATGGGCAAAAGCACCATATCCTGACTTCCGGGCATCCTTCCCCCTTGAGCGCTAACAGGGGATTGTGGTTCGGCAACAAACATTTCAGCAAGACCAACGCAATATTGATATCACAGGGTAGACGGCCTATTGATTGGTAGTGCCGTCAACAATGTCATTTCGATTCGAGGAGGGCTCTGCAATGGGTTGGATTTGATTTTTGAGGCGTCGATATTCGTCCCATCGATAGGATTCCAATATATCGGCCATCTCGGAGGTCTCCCTACTTGATATTCGCTTTAGGAGCAGGTATTTTTGTTCTGTTGTAAGGTCATTGTTCTGTGATACCCAAACCCTATGAATGAGAAACTCTGCCACTTTTTCGCGGAACTGTAGGGCCTGGTCTGCCGACATAACCAATCTTGGCTGATAATCGCGCGTGATGGCCATGGCTTCCCGCATGATTTTTCGATTTGCCTTTTGAAGATAGGGGTCCTGGGCGCAAAGCAGGGAAGGAAGAGCAAATAGCAACCATAAAAACGACAAATAATGTGCTTTCCGAAGTTGTATTTTCATCATCGTTCAATTATACCACCTCTTAAAAATAATGATTTTCAAGACATGGTTACGCAGCAAAGCCTTAAATCAACGTTAAACATCCACGATTTCCGCAAAGTCGATTTTATTAGATATTAACTTCAAGTCAAGTAATGTATCCATTACTTTTTCCACTGTTGGTGAATTTATTTTAGATTGACTCCATCGCGTCATTGAAAGCCATTCACGTACATCGTTCAAGCCAAGGCCATAGTGGTTGGCCAAGGTTCGGTCAATACTGGGTATCGATTTGAACTCGGCGGTATACCCATTGATGACATCCAGCATATGTTTCAGGGAGCCTATGTTTTGAGCAATGAAGTCGGC
>JBATHI010000514.1:0-1755 GCA_049666645.1 Flavobacteriaceae bacterium
GGGCTCACTGCTGGGGTAAGTCCGAATATTGATTTCTTGCGGGATTCAGGGATAATACTTGGCAAAGGGGTACTGGTAAACCGTTTTCTGGAAACGAATATCAAGGACGTCTATGCCATTGGAGACTGCGCGGAACAACACGAACCCATTGGTCTAAGGCGACCCGTAGAAGCGGTTTGGTATACGGGACGGATGATGGGCGAAACCTTGGCACAAACCCTTTGTGGCAATAAAATACCATACCATCCCGGGCATTGGTTCAATTCCGCAAAATTCTTGGATATTGAATACCAAACTTATGGGTGGGTGTTCAGTTCCGGGTCCAAAAAAGAAAATGAAATGCACTTTCACTGGCGCCATCACAAAGAAAAGATATGTATTACGGTCGCCTTTGATAAGACCAGCAATAGGTTTTTAGGCATCAATACTTTCGGGATTCGCATGCGGCACGAGATCTTCGACCGTTGGCTGGATCAAGGCAAGGGGGTAGATCATGTCATGGAACATTTAAAAGATGCCCATTTCGATCCAGAGTGCTATGACCGCTATGAGTCCGATATTCTGGCCGCCTATAATAGACAGTTCAACACCCGGTTAAAAATAAAAAAGGAAAATTGGCAACGTATTTTCAATGGCAGTTGAAACTAAAAAAGGGGTTCCATGTTACGATAACCTAGCCGCAATCCAATTGAAAATCAACCTAAACCAAGGCAACGATGAGTACAATTGATCACAATATGTCCTTGACAGGCGCACCGAGCAAGGCCCTCGGCAAGGGTCAAAAATTGGCCACCCTTTTGGGCATGTCCGGGTTGGGCATCCTGCTTTTGGCGGCCCTCAATGTCGACTTCCCCAATAAGGCTTTATGGCTTTCCATTTCCCTAGTATCAATTTTTGGAGGTGTTCTTTGGTTTGCCAAGATGGCCTACGGGCAGAAGCTTAAAGGCATTAAAAATGATGGGGTTTGGTTCAAGTCGATTTCGAATGCCGGACTTTTCGGTTGGCTATCGGGCATCGCGCTCACCGGATTTTACATCGTGCTCTATTTTTTTCCGGAGTACCTCGGTTTGGTCAAGGAGGGCGGCAACCAGGGCGTAATCGCCTTGTTCGATCCCTTGAGCCGTTTCCTAAGTGGCAACCCAGCCAGTCAATGGTTTGTTTATGGGACCTTGTATACCGTGGCCATTCTGGCCTTTGGTATTAAGTTCATCTGGAAATATAGACATAACCGTTATGAGGTGATACGAACGGGCAGCGTCATGTTCTTTCAAACCGCATTTGCCTTTCTCATCCCGGAAATCATGGCAAGGCTCAACGGCAGCTTGCCCTATTACGATCTTAAGAACATGTGGCCCCTGAACTATTACAATTTTGAACAATACAGGATCAAATCTTTCATCGCTTCCGGTGATTTGGGCATGGCGATGCTCTTTTTTGGCATTCTTTCCATCTTTGTGATTTCGCCCATACTCACCTATAAATATGGGAAACGTTGGTATTGCTCGTGGGTGTGCGGTTGTGGTGGATTGGCAGAGACCGCTGGGGATCCGTTCAGGCAATTGAGCGACAAGAAATTATCGGCTTGGAAGGTCGAGCGATGGGTGGTGCACAGCGTTGTGGTCTTCGTGACCTTGATGACCACGGCGGTCATCTATTCGTACCTCGGAAACGATACGGGCAAATACTGGTTGACCAGAAGCAGCTTTCTCTTTGGGGTGGGATCGATCCTAACGGTGGTCTTTGGATGGGTGATAC
>JBATHI010000515.1:0-5456 GCA_049666645.1 Flavobacteriaceae bacterium
GTCTGCCCCTCCCCTGTGGCCACGGTTTGATCTATGGCTTCCCTTATCCGTTGGCCATCTTCACAGCTGAAGGTGATCTTGCCGGTTGCCTTTTTCGAAAAATTCGCGTTGTTGTTGGCGACCAGCATGGAAATGGGTTTCCCACTTTCCTCGATATGCAGGGTCACCAATGCCCCGGTACACAGTTCAGCCGCCATCCCCTGCACGGCCCAAAACATCGATTTGAACGGATTTTGGTTGACCCATCGGTGGCGCACCGTCGATACGGCTTGGCCCGGATCGATCGATTTTAGCCGAACGCCGCACCACCAAGCCGCGGGCAGTTTAAAAAATGTAAAAGTGTTGAATTTACCCGCAGTTATTGACATTGTTCGACATATTTGAGCTAAAAGTATTGAAAATATTCGAATTACGAATTGTTAAATATATGTTAATTATTAGTACCATGTGTTGCATAGTACCTTCTTTTGGATATATATTTGTATAAGAAAATAACATGCCATGACTGATACCTTATCTAAACACGAGCGAAACCTATCGGCCTTGATCCACGCATCCACCTTTTCCAAGTTCTTTATACCTTTTGGAAATTTTATCATTCCCCTGGTACTTTGGACCGCCAACAAAAAGGAATATGCATTTGTGGATTACAATGGCAAGCAGGCGCTGAATTTCCAGATCAGCATGTTGTTGTACTCGATCCTTTTGGGCATCATCAGTATTCCGTTCATTATTGGGTTTTTTCCGAATCTCCTTGATTTTACCCACTTTGGTTTCGACCGTTTGAACAATTTCAACAACCTCAACATCCATTTCGATTCCGACGACTTTCGTTTTGGCAAATGGTTGTTTCCCATTGGTTTCGCCGGCCTGGCACAGGGCGCTTTGACCATAGTGAACATCGTGTATACCCTCTTGGCGACCATACGCACCAACGAAGGGCAGACCTTTACCTATCCCATCACCATAAAATTCATCAAATAATGGCCCGACCCAACACCATATCGAACCTTTCATTTCCGTTTTTGCTGCTGATCGTGGCCATGGTCATGGGATCCTACGGGCCAAAAAACACCGTATTTCAAGGCAAAAATTTGGAACCGGAAACACTTTACGAAACCATTAAAAATAGGGACAGTGTTTTTTTCAGTGCCTATAACCGCTGTGATCTGGTAACCCAGGCAGCGATGCTTTCCGACAGTGTTGAATTTTATCATGATCAAGGCGGTCTATCCACTTCCAAACAGGACATATTGGAGAAAACCAAGGAAAATATCTGTGGCAAGGTCAGCAGGGAACTGGTGGAAGGCAGTTTGGAGGTCTATCCCATCAAGGGGTACGGTGCCGTCGAAATAGGAATGCACAAATTCCGTAACAACCAGGAAGCCGAGGAGACCCCGTCCCATGCAAGCAAATTCATCATCATATGGCAGCAAAATAACAACGATTGGCAAATGGCAAGGGTCATCAGCCTACATTAAAAAATATAACGGCATAAAATGGGGTGCTCATCACACCCTTGTAACAGGAGTTTAATCATCAATCAAAATCAAATGGAATGTTTATTCAACGATCAGAAAACGAACAGTTAATTCATGCAAACCTCAATCTCAGAAATACTAGAAAAAAGTACATCGACGGGCGGGCGGGTTACGCATAAAAAGAAAAAAGAAATTATGAATGTAGAAAACACAAAAGCACAGATGCGCAAAGGGGTTTTGGAGTATTGCATTCTTTCCGTACTCAATGGTAAGGACAAGTATGCCTCCGAAATACTGGAAACCCTCAAAGACGCAAAAATGCTCGTGGTAGAGGGTACCATCTATCCGCTGCTCACCAGGTTAAAGAATGCGGGCTTGCTCAACTATCGTTGGGAAGAATCGACTTCAGGACCCCCAAGAAAGTACTATACTTTAACTGAGACCGGTAAACTGTTCCTCAAGGAATTGGATACCACTTGGGATGAACTTAGAAATGCCACGAATCTGGTAACCAACACTAAAACAAGTAAAAAATGAACAAGACAGTAAACATAAATCTCGCCAATATCCTTTTCCATATTGACGAAGATGCGTACAATAAAATGAGGCGTTACCTGGAAGCGGTGAAACGTTCTTTTACCAATACACCCGGAAGCGACGAAATATTGGCGGATATCGAAGCCCGTATCGCCGAGCTATTCCAAGAAAAGTTGAAGGACGAACGGCAGGTCATCACCCAAAAGGAAGTGGATGAAGTCATTGCCATCATGGGGCAACCCGAAGACTATATGGTCGATGAGGATATTTTTGAAGATGAGCCCAGGGCCAGTACCGGCCAGGAAAAAAAGCGGGTAAAAAAACTATACCGCGATACCGAGAACAAATATGTGGCAGGGGTCTCCGCAGGCTTGGCGCATTATTTCAACATCGAGCCCGTATGGATACGGCTTGCTTGGATCTTGCTCACCATTGGTTCCAGTGGCGGATTTATCCTGATCTACGGTTTGCTTTGGATATTGATCCCCGAGGCGGTTACCACTTCCCAGAAGCTCGATATGCGCGGCGAGGCCGTGAACATCAGCAACATAGAGCGAAAAGTAAAGGAAGGCTTTGAAGAGGTTGCCGACAAGATTAAAAATGTCGACTATGACAAGGTCGGCAATAGGGTAAAGAACGGTGGTAAAACGTTTTTTGATACCTTAGGTGATATCATCTTGTTCCTCTTCAAAATTGTAGGCAAATTTATAGGCATCATCCTGATCATTATAGGTGCTGCCACCATCATCGGACTATTCATTGGGATGTTGACCGTTGGTGCGCTCGACTGGATCCACTTGCCCGGCGTCGATTTTTATGATATGGTCAATGCCACCAATACCCCGGTCTGGCTCGTTTCCTTGATGGCTTTCTTTGCCATTGGCATTCCCTTCTTCTTCCTGCTGTATCTGGGATTGAAGATTTTGGTGACCAACTTGAAATCGATTGGCAACATCGCCAAGTTTTCGCTGTTGGGCCTTTGGTTGATCTCGATCATCGCATTGATCGTCATGGGCGTACGGCAAGCTGCCGCACATGCCTATACCGGTAGCGTTACACTAGGGGAAGAAATCTATGTGGAAAACCTTCAGGATACCTTGGACATCGAGTTGATCACATCCGCTTTCGAATATGAAGACCGAAGGAACATGAGTGTGGATGGAATGACCATAAGTACCGATGAAGATGGGAAGGAGGTCTTCATTTCCAAAGATGTAAGGTTCAATATCAAAAAATCGAAGGATTCACTGATCAGGATCGAAGTGCGCAAGGAAGCAAATGGCCCCTCGTTCAACGAGGCCAAGGCCACTTCCGAAAGAATCGACTATGCTTACAAAGTAGAGGGCAATACCCTGATGTTGAACGACTTCCTCACTACGGCCAGGGAAAATAAGTTCATGGACCAGGAAGTCCGTGCCAATATCTATTTGCCCGTGGGCACCACTTTTGGGATCACGATCGGAAACAGCAACCGTTGCTATATCATCCGATCTGAGAACGATCAGGACATGGATGGCTGCGAGGCGTCGGATTACCTATGGAAAATGGGTGAGGACGGGGAATTGGAATGCCAAGACTGTCCGGAAAAAGAGAGTGGCGAAGCAGACGAAAATGACAGAAATCGCGTCATCATCAACGAAGACGGTATCGACATCAACATCAAGGACAACGGTGAATCGTTCAAAATGAAAATCGATGGGAAGGGGGTCGACATCAAGGCCAACGACAGTGAAAACAACAGATAAATACGGTTGGGCAACGATTTTCAACAATTCGGTAAACCATAGTGGCATAAACAAACGGGAACAGTGAATTTTACATCAATCAATAATCAATTGCCGAAAGCCTTTTCTTTCCAAAACAAGGCTACGGCTTCAAAAACAACGACCATGACAGCACTAGTGAAAATTACCATCGCATTACTACTCAGCTTCCTTTTGGCCTCCTGTGGCTTTGACATCCAAATCGGCGACATGGATGGTTTCGGCTCGGGAAAAAAGGGCAACGGAATCGTCACCAACGAAATCCGTAAAGTGAACGAAGAATTTACCGAAATTTCGGCTTCTGAAGGTTTGAATGTGTACGTCACCCAGGCAGACGACTTTGAAATCAGCGTTGAGGCCGACGAAAACATCATCGATTTGATCGGCACCGAAGTCAAGAACGGTAGATTAAAGGTACATGCCATAAAAAATATTGGCAGGGCCACCAAGAACGTATTCGTTTCCCTACCCAATATAGAAGCCCTGAGGGGTTCCAGCGGCGCCCATCTCAATACCAGGAACAGGATTCAAAGCGAAAGGATGGAGATCGATGGCAGTAGCGGCGCCATCTTGAACATCGAGATCGATGCCGACAACTTGTACCTTGAAGCCAGCAGTGGGGCCAATCTTGAAATTTCAGGGGATACCGATATCGCCCAGGTCGAAGTGAGCAGCGGTGGAAATATCGATGCCGACGATCTGCAGGCCAAAGACTGCCGTGCGGAAGCGAGCAGTGGTGGCAATGTAAAAATAAACGTCTCCGAATCGCTGGTGGCGGAGGCGAGCAGCGGAGGGAATATCTCTTATAGCGGGCAACCCAAAGTAAGTACGAAAAAAAGCTTTTCGGGCAGTGTTACCCAGCGGGACTGAAAAAGATCGAATTCACCCATATCAAACCATGTCGACCCAACCCAATGGTCGGCAGGGTTTTTGTTTTGTGATGCACAAGGTTTGTTTATATTAGTGGAAATATTTCCTCCATGAAATTGGTCCTTAAAAAATATGTGCTTCCGCTGAAACATACCTTCAGTATTTCAAGGGAATCCCATGACGTACAGGATACCCTGATCGCATCGATTTCCTTGGATGGGCATACCGGATATGGAGAATCGACCTCCAATCCCTATTACCGCATCACCATGGAAAGTATGATGGCCGAAATAGAAGCGGTTCGAGGCGCCTTGGAATCGTATCCCTTCAGCACCCCGGAAGACTTGCATGCCTTCCTCGTGTCAAAGGGACTGAGCAATTTTGCGCGCTGTGCACTAGACCTTGCCGCCCACGATCTTTATGGAAAACGCTTGGGAAAACCACTTTATGAAATATGGGGTACCCGAATGGATAAGTACCCGATCACCAATTATACCATTGGCATTGACACGCTTGATAAAATGGTCGCCAAAATAAAGGAAATGCCTTGGCCCATATACAAGATCAAACTGGGCACCAAAGACGATATCAATCTCATCAAGGAACTTCGACAACATACCGATGCCATATTCAGGATCGATGCCAATGGTGCATGGTCGGCCAAAGAGACCATTGCCAATGCCCCCCAGCTCAAGGCTTTGGGGGTCGAATTTCTGGAACAACCCTTAAAGGCAACCGACTGGCCGGGCATGGAAAGGGTGGCGCACCATAGTGTCCTTCCCGTAATCGCCGATGAAAGCTGTAT
>JBATHI010000516.1:0-2943 GCA_049666645.1 Flavobacteriaceae bacterium
ATAGTAGGCCAAGGAAGAGGAACAGTAATACGAAATTTTTCATTTTTCTTTATTTAGCAATGTTTTTAGCAAAAATACCAAATATCTCTATTCGCAACAATCGGTTGGCGTTATTTCATCTTATAGGAAGGAATTCCGAGGCCTAAGCGTCAATAATCGTTCCAAATTTGATTTTTAACCTAGGGCCATTCAAACAAGTATCCCATATACGTATCTTATTGGGAAATGGTTTCCTAATTTACCACCATAAAAAGGAAAATTAAATAATTTGTAACAATTTTCGATGTACTTCGTCTTGCTAATGTAAACGGATAAGAAAGAGGTTTACAAAACAACCCAACCAGAATGCAACAGTCGGATTTTTTAAAAGTAGTGATGCCTTTTAAGGATAAGCTCTATAGGTTGGCCAAAAGATTGCTGGTCTCCAAGGAAGAGGCTGAAGACGCCACCCAGGAGATCTTGATGAAATTGTGGACTAAAAATAAAGATTTCGAAACCTTTAACAATGTTGAGGCCTTTGCGATGACCATGACCAAGAATTTTTGCTTGGACCGGTTAAAATCAAAGCAGGCCAATAACCTAAAACTGGTCCATAGCAATTATCAAGACGGCAATTCGTCCTTGCAAAGACAATTGGAGACCAAGGATAGTGTAGGTTGGGTGCAAAAAATAATGGAAGGGCTGCCAGAACAACAAAAACTGGTATTGCAATTACGGGATGTGGAGGAATATGATTTTGAAGAGATTTCTGAAATGCTCGACATGCAGCCCACCGCCGTAAGGGTAACCTTATCCAGGGCAAGAAAAGCAGTAAGGGAAAAATTGGTACAAAAACACAGTTATGGAATCGGATAAGATCGAAAAGTTATTGGAAAAGTATTTTGAGGCCACCACCACGGTCGCCGAGGAAGCACGCTTAAAAGCCTATTTTGCCCAAGATACGGTGGCCCCGCATCTGAAGCAGTATGCGTCGATGTTCCAATTTTTTGCCCAAGCCAAAGAAGAAGAATTCACAAAACAGCTGCCCATTCCCCGACCAGTATGGCATAGGCAAGCCGTCTATAAATGGATTTCCGTTGCAGCGGTGGCCGTTTTGCTATTCGGGGTCTATTTTGGCAAGGAGTACCAAGATAGAAAGGAAGCCGAATTTGCTTATTATGAGACCAAGAAGGCCCTCGACCTTTTTGCGCAAAACTTCAATAAGGGAACGGAAAAAGTGGCCTATTTAAAACAATTTGAAAAAACAAAACAAAAAATTTATAACGAAAATTAATTATAAACACCATGAAAAAGATAACAATGATAGCCTTATTGACGGTTTTGCCCGCGCTGGGATTCTCACAATCGGTCTTCGACCGGTTCGAAGATCTCGATAACGTGAGCGCGGTAGTAGTCAATAAAAGTATGTTCAACCTTTTATCCAAAATAGACGTGGAGGTCGATGATCCGGAGGCGGAAGAATTTATGAGCATCGCAAAGAGCCTTAATGGATTGAAAGTCTTCAGCACAGAGGACGCCAAAATTTCGGCCGATATGAAGGCCACGGTGGAATCTTATCTAAAATCTGCCAAACTCGAAGAATTGATGCGGGTGAAAGACAAGGATGCCAACATAAAGTTCTATATCAAGAGCGGAAAGGACCAAGACCACGTAAGTGAGTTGCTCATGTTCGTCACGGGCATGAAAAATGTGGATGTGGCGGTAAATGGCCGAAAATTTGAAACCGTGCTCCTATCCCTGACGGGTGACATCGACTTGAACAAAATCGGTTCCCTGACCAAAAAGATGAACCTTCCCGAAGAATTGAACAAAGCAGGAAAGAAGAACTGATCGGAATTTCCGACTTGGTCGGTGTTCCAAGCCAAAACAAAACGTATTCAGGATTCCTTGAAAATCAGGATCAACGAAAATATATTCATCAATAAATATTAATCAATCAAAAACGAAAATCATGAAAAAAGCAATCTTTAGTATCGCTCTCGCAATCGCGCCCCTAGTGGTCTTCTCACAATCGATCTTCGATAAGTATGAGAATATGGATCAGGTGAGCGCCGTAATTATCAACAAGGGCATGATCGACCTCGTGGGTGCCCTGGGTATAGATGAGAATGACCCGGAATCAAAGGATTTTATGGAAATCGCAAAAGGGCTGAAAGGCATTAGGGTATTTCTTACCGAAGACAAAAGCATTGGTACCGAGATGGGCAACACCGTTCAGAAATATTTAAAGTCCGGTTCCATGGAGGAATTGATGCGGGTTAAGGACGAAGAGACCAATGTAAAGTTTTATGTAAAAAATGGCAGGGATGAAAACCATATCACCGAACTCCTGATGTTCGTATCTGGAATAAAAAATAAGGAGACTGGGGAACATGGAAGAAAATTTGAGACGGTTTTGGTTTCGTTGAACGGCGATCTTGATTTGGATAAGATCGGTGCCCTCACCAAAAAAATGAACCTTCCCAAAGAACTGAACAAAGCAGGCAAAAAAGACGGAAAATAGTGGATATTGCGTATATTAACTCGAATCGAACCCTATAAAATCAAGCACATGCGAATTTCAAGATCAATAATGGCTTTATCTCTTCTGGCAATGCTGGCAGCTTGTTCTTCTACCCAAAGTTTGCAGGAATATTATGTCGACAGCGCCGAGAATCCTAATTTTATGTCAATCGACCTTCCGGTGAGCCTTTTGAACATGGATAAGGCCGATCTAACCAATGAGGAGCGGGAAGCATTGGAATCTTTGAAAAAACTCAATGTACTGGCCTTCAAACGAAATGATGGCAATACAGTTGAATACAGTGCCGAAAAGGATAAGGTAAAGGCCATACTAAAGAATGAAAAGTTCACTGAATTGATGAAAATCAATACCTCCTACGGAAAGGCGACCCTAAAGTATCTGGGAGATGAGGATGCCATTGACGAAGTTGTGATTTATGG
>JBATHI010000517.1:0-3032 GCA_049666645.1 Flavobacteriaceae bacterium
CATTACCACTGTTGAAGGTGCCGGTTATTATCCCCAAGCGGGCATCCACTTTTTACTGGGGGCTACCTTAAGGTTTTAGTTATTGAGATGGTATTAATATGGTTCGACCGCCATCGGATTGACATCGCATCCATTATTCCATTGGTTGTAAAATTCAATTATCTTAAAAGCCTCCCCAGCTTGAAATTGCATTATCTTTAAGAAAGGTATTACCCTGTAAAAATCATGAAACCCATTCCCACTTTTGGCAGTAAATTGCGCACAAATATTGTTGCCGTGCCCGAAATCATCGGGTCGTGTTCGGGCATCAGGGTTTTTGGACAACTGCTGAAGAGTTTTCTCTTCAGCACCGACGTTGCCATTATCAGGAACACCAATGCCAGTGCCATTATCGCGGTCTATCCTTTTACCCCGCAGCCCGTGATATCCAATGCTTTGATACTTGCGGCCGACAAACCTATTTTTTGTGGCGTAGGGGGAGGCATTACCACGGGGGAAAGATCGGTAGAGCTCGCGATTCATGCCGAATTCCAAGGAGCTCTGGGGGTAGTGCTCAATAAACCCACACCGAACGACCTGATTCATAGGCTCAAGGAAAAAATCGATATACCGGTGACGATCACAATAGTTTCCGGGAAGGACGATATCAAAGGTAGAATACAAGCTGGAATCGATATTTTTAATGTTTCCGGGGCCGAAAAAACCAGCGACATCATCAAGCGCATTCGCGATATCGATGGTGAAGTCGCCATTATCGCCACCGGAGGCAAGACCGATGAAACCATCCTGGCTTCCATTGAAGCTGGGGCAAATGCAATCTCATATACCCCGCCTACGACAGGGGAATTGTTCAAAGGTATCATGAACAATTACAGGAATGAGTAAAATGTTTTGTCACCGCCCTTTGATACGGGAAATTTAATGCAAGGTTCGGATGGAACACCAATAAAGGAAAGGCAATACATAACAAGGCCCAACAATTATTATGGAATTGGAACCATTCTTTAAAACTTTGCCGATCCGATGGGGCATCATTGGTTGCGGCAATGTTACCGAGGTCAAAAGCGGACCTGCTTTTCAGCAAACCGATGGTTTTGAACTGACGGCGGTCATGAGGAGGGACCATAAAAAGGCAAAGGACTATGCCCTTCGCCATGGCATTCCAAAAATACATAAGAAGGCGGAGGACATGATCTTAGACGATGAAATCGATGCGGTGTATATTGCCACCCCGCCCGACTCACATAAACATTACGGACTTATGGTCGCGGCAGCGGGAAAGCCCTGTTGCATTGAAAAACCCATGGCGCCCAACCATGGGGATAGCCTAAAGATCTACCATGCCTTTTTGCAGCGGGAAGTTCCGTTATTTATTGCGTATTACCGAAGATCGCTCCCCAGGTTCGATCAGATCAAGCGATGGTTACAGGCCGGTGAAATCGGCCAAATTAGACGGGTTTGCTGGCATTTGGCCAAACCCCCTTCGATGATCGATAAAAGCGGGGCGCACAATTGGCGGACCGACAAGGCCGTGGCTCCCGGGGGGTATTTCGACGATTTGGCCAGTCATGGCCTTGATCTGTTCGTGTACTTGATGGGTGATATTGCCGAGGCTAGAGGGGTGGCCACCAATCAATTGGGCCTATACAGTGCCATGGACACCATTTCGGGGTCTTGGCTGCACGAAAATGGGACCAAAGGGGAAGGCAGTTGGAACTTCGGGAGCGATGGGTATGAAGATCGTGCTGAGATCATCGGCAGTGGCGGTAGGATCATTTTTTCAATATTTGATGACCGTCCCCTGGTATTGGAGAATGCGAAGGGGCAACAAACAAAAACCATAGCCCACCCCAAACATATTCAAAAATACCATGTGGCCAATATCAGAGATCATTTGATGGGGAAGCTGACACATCCCTCGTTGGGCAAATCGGGCCTGCATACCAGTTGGGTGATGGCTCAAATTTTGGGCCTAGCGCAATGAAAGGGTTGAGATTTTATCTCGCCAAATTTCCTAATTGGAAATGACGACGACCCCACCATTGTAGGTGGCGCGATATTCGAGCATGTCATAATAGCGGTTCCCATCCTGCGGTCTGTTTTGAAGTTGGCCCGTGAACAGGGTGTACTCATATTGTTCACATGGGCAAACCGCAATTTGGCCATCCAACAGCATAGTGGAACAATCATTGGGCACATGGTTGGGGCAACTGGCCTCAAAGGCCCTATATTGGTCGAAGCCGACATTGATCACGAACACGCCACGGGTGCCAACCCCACTGTTGGGGATATAAACCACATTGCCAATATTGGTCAACGGACTGTATAAAGGCAAGTTTAAATTCAGATCAAAACGAAAACCGATTTCCTGTAAATAGGGGTTGCGATTGGGTCGATCGTTGCTACAGGCCAGAAGCGATACCAATAAAATCAAGCTACAAATTCGCTTCATGGGATAGGGTTACAATATTGATCAACCGCAAAATTGAACAAAAAATATGTATATTTGCGTTAAATCCTCTCTAAAAAACGTTGCAGGACATCGTCAAAGTAGGGGATTTTCTTATTCATGAAATCCTGTTGGAAAATATTCCATATCTTTCTAAATCGAGGATTGTACCATTCCCGCTGTAAGCGGGATATTTTTATAATACTGACCATCGGTATCAGTTTTGGCTTAAAATCAAATATTATGAGTAACGTATCGTATTATACCGCGGAAGGACTAAAAAAATTGAAGGACGAGCTCAACCATCTCCGGGATGTTGAACGCCCTAAGGCATCCCAAGCGATTGCCGATGCCAGGGATAAGGGCGATCTCTCGGAAAATGCCGAATATGATGCTGCCAAGGAGGCCCAGGGCCTTTTGGAACTGAAAATTGCCAAAATGGAAGAAACCTTATCGCATGCGAGGTTGATCGACGAATCGCAGTTGGATACATCGAAGGTCTTGGTCCTTTCCACGGTCAAATTGAAAAACTTGAACAATGGGATGGAAATGAAGTATACCTTGGTCGCTGAAAGTGAGGCAG
>JBATHI010000518.1:0-5844 GCA_049666645.1 Flavobacteriaceae bacterium
TACGACATTATCTTGTTGGATATCCAACTGTTTCCCATGGAGGCCAAAGACCCCAGAACAGGGGAAGATCTGGGCAAATTGGCTCGTAAACTTGTTCCCGATTCCAAAGTGGTTTTCATGTCCTCCTTTAGCGACAGCTACCGCATCAACAGTATTTGCCAGGCAGTAAACCCCGATGGCTATATGGTAAAATCGGAAATCGATGAACCCTCGCTGGTCGATATGGTTAAAACGGTCATGACCAAGCCGCCCTACTATACCCATTTGGCACTGGTCGCCGCCCGAAAAAACATTGCCCAGACCTTCAAGGTCGACGAATATGACCGCGCCATCCTTTACGAATTGTCCAAAGGCACCAAAACAAAGGATATGCCCCAAGTAATTCCGTTATCCCTGGCAACCATCGACAATCGAAAAAGGGCCCTTAAAAGCAATTTTGGCATCCAGGACAAGAATGATCTTGCCCTGATCGACGAGGCGAGAAATCGCGGTTTTATCTGAATCTATCCCGACAATTCTTCCGATTCCGGGAAAAAACCTAATTTTTCTAAGGTTTTTCTCTAACATACCCTCGCAATTAACTTCTAATTTTATCGTTGGATAACAGTTGAATTGCCATTTGTATGCCATCTAATTTGGACCATTTCAAAAACCAACCGCAAAGTGTCGTCGTAGGAGAAAACGATGTCGTTGGGTTATTGGCCTATAAAAGTGCGCTCGAAAAACTATTTTTTTCGGAAGTCTTGATTAGAAACAATGCTTTGGAAGGGCAGTCGGTACAGCTTTTGATTGAATTGGTCTGCCATTTCGACCTTTTGGAAGGGGTTACCCATTTGAAGCATGGTCTGTGGGGCCATGCTGAAGGTAAAAATGAAAATAATAAGAACGGTCCAAATTTCGGTAAGCTTTTCGGGCAACTTCAATCTAAGAACAATTTCCATATCGAAATTGAGGAATGTTCCCTCATTTTCAACAACTGCAATGTCGTGATCCATAAAATATACGACCGGAGCATTCCCGAACAATTCGACAATATTCTGTCAAACTTGTGCCTTCACTACAACAAACTGTTCAAGAATATTGCGGAACTACCTTATGAAATTTTTATCCCGGTCTTGGAGGAAACACGGGATACCGCTGCATGTGAGCATATTGGAAACCTCGATTACCAATTGAGCAAGGAGGTGCGAAACAATGATTATCACAAATACTGGGGACTCTATTTCTACTCTGAGCAAGATGCCCTGATTTATGATTTGAACCAGTCCTCGTTGATTTCGGGCCACCTTTACATGTTGAACCTTTAGGTTTTTTTCAAATTTTAGCCATTGAACAATGGCAGTCCTTTCATCATAAGGTTTACTTTCTTTTTGACCCCATGTAGGATATTTTCATTATCCGGATGCATCAATACTTCATCGATATAACCAACAATTGTAGCCATATCGGCCTCTTTTAGGCCCCTGGTGGTGATCGCGGCGGTTCCGAATCGAATCCCTGAAGTCACGAATGGCGACTTATCATCAAAGGGAACCATGTTCTTGTTGGCAGTGATATCGGCCTTGACCAAAACGCTCTCGGCATCTTTTCCCGTGATGTCCTTATTCCTCAAATCGATGAGCATCATGTGGTTGTCCGTTCCTCCGGAAATGATATGATATCCTTTGTCCACAAAAGCGGCGGCCATGGCAGCGGCATTTTTCTTCACCTGTAACATATAGTGCAGAAAATCATCGGTAAGCGCCTCTCCAAAAGCAATGGCCTTGGCCGCAATGATATGCTCCAGAGGCCCGCCCTGGTTTCCCGGGAATACCGCCAAATCCAACAGGGCGGACATTTTTCTCAGGCTACCGTTCTTTAGTTTTATACCAAAAGGGTTGTCGAAATCGGATCCCATCAAGATAAGTCCGCCCCTGGGGCCCCTCAAGGTTTTATGGGTGGTGGTGGTAACGATATGGCAATGGGGAATGGGGTCGTTCAAGATGCCCTTTGCAATAAGGCCCGCAGGATGGGCGATATCGGCCAATAGCAGCGCGCCGACACTGTCGGCAATGTTTCGAAATCTTTTAAAGTCCATATCCCTCGAGTAAGCAGAAGCTCCGGCGATGATCATTTTTGGTTTCTCCCGAAGGGCAATTTCTTGGATATTATCGTAATTGAGTACTCCGGTCGCTTCTTCCACCCCGTAAAAAACCGGATTGTACAGGCGGCCGGAAAAGTTGACGGGCGATCCATGGGTCAAGTGCCCGCCATGTGATAAGTCAAAGCCCAATATGGTATCCCCCGGCTGAAGGCAAGCATGGTAAACGGAGGCGTTTGCCTGCGACCCGGAATGGGGCTGCACATTGGCATACGCCGCGCCGAACAGTTCCTTGGCCCTGTCAATGGCGATCTGCTCCACTTGGTCAACGATTTCGCAACCCCCATAATAGCGCTTTCCAGGGTAACCTTCCGCATATTTATTGGTGAGCACCGAACCGGCGGCTTCCATCACTTGCGGACTGGTAAAGTTTTCTGAAGCGATCAGCTCGATACCGGCTGTTTGACGTTCTTTTTCTGCAGTGATGAGGTCGAAAATCTGATTGTCGCGGACCATAGGCTTGGTTTCTGTTAAATGAGTGGCAAAAATACGAATTGAAGGTTGTTAATTGGTATAAAATAATATATTTGGTAATGAATTTATCAAATACAAATTAACAATTCCCATATGCCCAATTCCACCAATGACCCGCAAAAAAAGACATGGTTGCCCGTAAAGGTCAATTCTGATTTTCCAATACAGAACATCCCATTCGGGGTTTTCTTGACCCGTGATGATATCATCACCATCGGGACAAGGATAGGTGACCATGCCATTGATCTGGGTGCGCTGCACCAGCTCGGCTATTTTGAGGGGATTCCGTTGACCGATGACATCTTCTTGCAGGACACCCTCAACGATTTTATCTCCGACGGCAAGAAGACCTGGCGTTTGGTACGCAATCGTATCAGTGAAATATTCGATGCCAAGAACGGTGCTTTGAGAGACAGGGAAGATCATAAAAAAATCGTGCTTTTCTCCATGGAGGAGATAGAAATGCAGCTACCGGTACAAATCGGTGATTATACCGACTTCTATTCGAGCAAGGAACACGCTACCAATGTAGGTACCATGTTCCGGGATCCCGAAAAGGCGCTGATGCCAAATTGGTTGCATATCCCTGTAGGGTATCATGGAAGGAGCTCCACTATCGTGATCAGCGGTACCCCGGTCAGAAGGCCCATGGGCCAAACCTTGCCTCCAGGTGAAGAAACACCGATTTTCGGCCCTTCCAAACGGGTCGACTTTGAATTGGAAATGGCTTTTATCACTACCGACGCCAATGCGCTGGGCGAGCCCGTACCGGTGGATGAGGCCGAAGATTATATTTTTGGAATGGTACTTTTTAACGACTGGAGTGCCAGGGATATCCAAAAATGGGAATATGTGCCATTAGGACCGTTTTTGGCCAAGAACTTTGCCTCCAGTATCTCTCCTTGGATCGTTACGATGGATGCACTGGCTCCCTACCGCGTGCCCAGCACGCCGCAAAATCCGAAGCCACTTCCCTATCTACAGCAAAGGGAGAAACATACCTATGACATTCATTTGGAAGTTGAAATTGCGCCGGAAAACGCCAAGCCCACCGTGGTTTCAAGATCCAATTTCAAGTATATGTACTGGACCATGGCACAACAATTGGCGCACCATACGGTGAACGGGTGCAAGATCAACAGTGGCGATATGTTGGGCAGCGGCACCATATCCGGGCCCACCCCGGATTCGTACGGCTCCATGTTGGAACTGGCCTGGCAAGGCACAAAACCCGTAGTGCTGAATGGTGGCGAAAAACGTACTTTCATCGAAAACAATGATACCGTGACGATGAGGGGCCATTGCGAAAAAGATGGGATGCGCATTGGTTTTGGTGAAGTCAAAGGGAAACTTCTTCCCGCATTTCAGCCCAAAAAAAAATCTTGATAAAAGGGTTTTTTAGCTGATAAATACGATAGTTGAACGTTTTGCGTTATGTAAAAAAAACAATTTTGGCACGGCTGTTGAAATTGTATTCGCATAACAGTAAAAACCATCGTCATGAAGAAACTGCTACATTTTGTGATAATAGCATTGCTATTGATTGCCTGCGGAGGCGTTAAAAAGACCCAAGAAGCCCTAAATACAGGCAATTATGGCAATGCAATCAACAAATCGATCGTAAACCTGGTCGACAACAAAACCAAGAAAAGCAACCAGCCCTACGTGTTGCTTTTGGAAGAGGCTTACCAAAAAAATACGGAGCGTGAACTTCAGAACATCGCTTTTTTGGAGAAGGATGGCAATCCGGCAAACTATGAGACCATTTTCCAGACCTATAATAATCTGAAGAGCATCCAGGACAGGATTCAGCCCTTGCTGCCTTTGCCCATTTACGATGAGAACAGGGATGCCCATTTTTCCTTCAAAAAATACGACGAAAAACTTTTGGCATCCAAAGGCAAGCTTTCCGACTATTTATATGACAATGCTTCCAATTTATTGGACAATGCTTCGAACAAGCAAGATTTTCGACAGGCCTTCGATGATTTCAAATATTTACTTGAAATCAACCCCGGATACGGCGATGCCAAACAAAAAATGGAAGAAGCCTATGAAAAGGGCCTTGATTATGTAAAAGTGGCCATGGTGAACCATACCGAACAAATTGTGCCCGCCAGGCTCGAGGAGGAACTGCTCAATTTCAATACCTATGGTTTGGACGAATTGTGGACCCGGTATCATGCCAATCCGTTGCCGAATGTCAACTACGACTATGCCATGCAAGTCGCTTTGAGACAGATCAATATTTCCCCCGAACAGGTAAGTGAAAAACAGATCATCAAAGAAAAGCAGGTGAAGGATGGTTACCAATATGCCGTTGATGGCAATGGTAACGTGGTCAGGGATAGCCTAGGAAACGATATCAAAATTGATAAGTTTACCACGGTTCGCTGTAATTTTTACCAGTTTACCCAGTTCAAAACCGCACAGGTCGCGGGGGTGGTCAGCTTCACCGACTTAGTTACAAAACAGGAGATCAGTTCCTATCCCTTGTCGAGTGAATTCGTTTTTGAACATGTATATGCCAATTACAACGGGGACAAGAGGGCCCTTGAAAACGATTTGGTCGCCATGCTCAACTTGGCCGCTGTTCCCTTTCCGAGCAATGAGCAGATGGTATACGACGCTGGGGAAGATCTGAAGTCGAGGTTAAAGCATATTTTGGTGAGCCAAAGGTTCAATTGATAAAATGGGCCATAAGCCAATCGGTTTATGGCCTTTTTGTTTTTATAGATACCGCTCCAATTCCATTGCCGTAATGGCCCCATGTGAAGCATGGGCAACCACCGCCCCGTTTCGAACAACCAGTAGTTGCGGTGATTGGTGCATCACCCCAAGTTGATGGGCCACTGCGTCCGACACTGACCGATGGGCATGGAGATCCAGGTAATAGAGGTCTATCCGACCTGCTTCAATATCATAGCCGCTTCCGAACATATTCATCACCATTCTGCTGATACCACAACTGGTGGAGTGCTTGAAAATAACCTGTGTTTTGTTGTGCGACGCCCTTATAATTTCATCCAATTGGTCCAAGGATTCCAGCGGTATCCAGGGAACCGTTTTGGTCTCCTTTTTTTCCGTTTCGTTTTTTCTTCCGAACAAGCTATCGAATACCCCCATTTTGTAACTTTATGCAGTAGGTCGACTTTTTGGCCTTAACTTAACAACTGCCGAAATGTCTTGTTGTTTTTAGATTTTAGCGCCATTTTGTCGGTCTTCAACTC
>JBATHI010000519.1:0-20619 GCA_049666645.1 Flavobacteriaceae bacterium
ACGCTGGCCATACACGACGGGGGGGAGATCAGGACCAAAAAAAGCAGTACCCTTTTTATGCCACTCTATCAAAAACAGGGTAAGGAAGGATATTTTTTAATAAGGCCCATTCCCAAATGGGCCCTGAGGGCTTCCTCTATTGCAAGAAATCTCAAGATTGATGGGTGGCTCACCATTTTGCCGGGAATCTCATGGAGCGACGACAAGAAGGAACAACTCCTGGTGAACACCAGTATTGCCCGTTTCTTTACAAAGTCGTTTTTTCACATCCTGGGTTATCGCAGCAGGACCCTCTCCAAGTCGAAAATGCTGATGCAAAACCGTGAACGTACCGCCAAAAATGCGCATTATAAAAACGAGTGGTGGTTCAAAAAAGGCAAAAAGGCTTAGGGATTCGGTTGCCACACATTGTTTTCAGGATTGATGTCGGCCATCAACTGAGACGGGTCGATCAGCACGGCCTTGATCTGTTGCAGAGGCTTATCGATTACAAAACCATAGGATTTGGAGGCCCATGACCAATCGCCCAATACGGTACGCTTCAGTTGGGGATACGGATTCTCCTTTTCGCCACGCATCATTCTCAAGGGCGCATAAAAAGTTTCCTGGCTCCCGTCTTGGTAGACCACCAATAGATCGATGGGCATCGGCATCAATCCGTGGCGCACCAAATCTACCTTTGTTCGATCTCCATCGGCAGTAACGGCTTGAATACCGTAGTCGATGGTGTTCGTGGTCTGTGTCCAGTCGGTGAGATACCAATCCAGTTCCATATGGGCAGCTTTTTCGGCCGTTCGCTTGATATCGTTGGGCACCGGATGTTTGAATTTGAAGTCGCTATAGTATTTTCTAAGGGTTTCCATGAGTTTGTCCTGCCCGATCACATACCCTAGTTGGGCCAAAAAAACCGCCCCTTTGTTATAGGCAGATTGCCCATAGGCGAAATTGAGTTCGTACCGGTCGGCATGGGTGGTCTGCGGCTGTTCTTTCCCGGACAGCGCCAGGTTATAATACCCCGAATAGAGGTCCTCAAATGGAAAGGCCTTGTTTTCCTCCAATATTTCGTTCTTGCACAGGGTGGAGACAAAAGAAGCAAAGCCCTCGTCCATCCATTCGTGCTTTGACTCATTGGTGGCCAGTATATGCTGAAACCAGGAATGCGCCATTTCATGTACCATCACCCCTACCAGGCTAACATATTTTCGACCTCCCGTGATCAAAGTGGCCATGGCATATTCCATACCACCATCCCCGCCATGGATGACCGAATATTGATCGTAAGGGTAAGGTCCGATATTTTGGTTGAAAAACTGCATGGCCGCTGCGGTCTTGGGCTGCAATTTTTTCCAATTCTCTAAAATTTCAGGCTCGTTCTTGTATAAAAAATGCAGCATGGGCCCATTTTCCACCTTAAGGGTATCGTGAAGATAGTCGGGGTCGGCCGCCCACATAAAATCATGGACCATGGGGGCCTTGAAATGCCAAGTGAGCGTTTTCCCCTTGGTCTTGGCGACCTTTGTTCCGGGAGCCTCATAGCCATGGCCTATTTCCTGGGGGTTCTGTAAATAACCGCTGCCACCTACCACGTAGTTTTTGTCAAGGGTCAACTTCACGTCGAAATCGCCCCAAACCCCGTGAAACTCACGGGCAATATAAGGATCGGCATGCCAACCTTCAAAATCGTATTCCGCCAATTTGGGATACCATTGGCTCATCGAAAGGGCCACCCCTTCGTCATTGTTTCTTCCCGATCGCCTGATCTGCACCGGCACCTGCCCGTTGAAGACCATTTCAAAGGCGGTCTTTCCGCCAGGAGGAATGGGCTTGGCCAGATCTACCACCAAAACGGTACCTTCTTCCACGGTGGAAACTGGCGCACCATCCTGTTTCAGGGAAGTTGCGTGCAGATATCCTATCTCAGTCCCGGTAAGACCGGCGATACGGCTCTTTTTGTCCTCCGTGGTCATGCGGCCGTCTGGATCGGCAATGGACTGAAGGCGCATATCCATCTCACTTCCGGGCTGAAAAGCGTTGAAGTAAAGATGGTAATACACCCGCTCCAGGGTATCCGGGGAGTTGTTGGTATAAACCAGCTTTTGGGTGCCGTTGTACCTAAAACTTTCAACATCTATGGCGACCTCCATGGTATAGTCGACATGTTGCTGCCAATAACAGGCATTGTTCTGGGCATGTCCCCAATTCGATAGGGCCAAAAGCACGCCCATGGCGCCCAGACCTTTCAAAATCCGATCTTTCATATCTTGAATTATACTTTTATTTTTCCACTGTTCACCTGATCGGCCAAGATCAGGGCATTATAGGCATTGACCATTCTTCCCGAGGCCGAAATCTCATCCAGGGTGCCCGTTTTGGAAGTGTCACCTCCCAATATGACCTGCGTCCTCGGGGCCAAACCCGATTGTATCAAAATGTGCTTCACCTGCGACGCATTCAATTTTGGGTACTGCGACCGGATCAATGCAGCCACACCGGCCACAGCAGGGGCCGCCATTGAAGTGCCTGGCGAAAATTCATAGGTATTGTTGGGATAGGTGGAATAAATATCCGTACCGGGCGCAAAAATATCCACATTGGTTTTGCCATAATTCGAATAGGAAGCTAACAGATCGGAACCGTAGTCGGGGTTCAGGGCACCTACGGTAATCACATTGCCGGTAAATTCAGGCCCGTTGTTTACTTGATCGTTGGGATAATTGGCATTGCTTGGGTCGTCAAGGTCATGACCATCGTTACCGGCGGCATGTACGAATAGCACATCCTTGTCGGCGGCATATTTTAGGGCATCATAAACCCATGTTGCGTTGGGGGAGTACGACTTCCCAAAGCTTGCGTTGATGATCTTTGCCCCGTTATCCACGGCATAGCGAATGCCAAGGGCAATATCCTTGTCGTATTCGTCGCCATTGGGCACTGCGCGGACACTCATGATTTCTACATTATTGGCCACTCCATTGGCCCCTTTGCCATTGTTGCGCTCGGCGGCGATGATGCCCGCCACATGGGTGCCGTGGCTTTCGTCCTCAGATCTGCTCTGTGGATTCCCATTGCCATAGTTGGTGTCCAAAAGGTCGTAGGCATTGTCCCCTACTACTGTGCGGCCGACAAATTTCACATTATAATTGTAGCTCACCTGATCGGAGAAGTGCTTTATGCCATCGCCAAGCTCCTCTATTACTTCGGCGATTGTGTCCTTGATGCTGAACATTTGCATCAAAATACCGATATTTCTTTGCATGGCCTCATCTTTGGGGGTAATGCCCAAAAGGTCATTTTTGGTGTAGGTTTCCTTTCCGAGCTCCTTCTTGACCGCAGCGTCCGAATTTTTGACCGCCTGGAGTATCTGCTCGTACTGTTGCTTGTTCTGCAGGGCTTCCGCATATCCCTTATCAACATCAGCCTTGGCCTTGGCCTGCATCGCGGCATCTCCCAGTTTTAACCTTAGGATGCGGGCGCTCTCCAACTGCTCATTGTAGGCTTCTCCCAAAAAATTATAACCATGGACGTCATCGATGAAGCCATTTTTGTCGTCGTCCTTACCATTGTTCGGGATTTCCCCTTTGTTGGTCCAAAGCACATCGTCCAAGTCTTCGTGCTTCAGATCGATGCCCGAGTCCAGTACCGCGACGATTACTTTTTGGCCTTTTTTGTTTCCGATGATTTCGGAATAGGCTTTGTCGACGCTCATCCCCGGAATGGTATCGGCGACAAGATCTAGGTGTCCCCAATTTTTTTTCTCCGCCTCGGAAAGATCGGAGATTTTAAGCGGGGTGGTATCGATGTTCGCAATGGGCGTCAATACCAGGGTGGTTGCCCCACAGCCTACAAAGAGTGCCGTTGCGAAAAAGGCGAACATTATTTTTGATAAAATGCGTGTCATTTTGTTTTATGTTATTAGAATATGAATTAAAAATGGGCCCCCGGGAACAGGGCCGGAAAGCTTTCGAGACAGCCCCTATCGGCCATGGTCACAAAACAGGTTTTGCCATTTTTGCCCCCAAATGTAATGTTTGACGGCTTTTTTCCCTTAAGAAGTACCTCTTTTATGATTTTTTTATCAGGGGAGACTACCACTACGGTACCCTTATCGTACCGCGTGATGTAAAGGTTTCCCTTACGATCGCAACGCATGCCGTCCATCCCGAAATCTTCGAAGGTGATGAAATTGCTTTTGTTGGACAGGCTCCCATCGGGGTTGATATCATATCGCCAAACCTGGCGTTGCACCGATTCGTTCACATAGAGCTGTTTGCCGTCCGGACTCACTTCTATGCCGTTGGTGGTGCCCATATGTTCTTCCAAGAGCAGAATTTCCCTATTGGCATTGACCAACCAGATCCTGCCGGTCCCTTCCTTCCAGTTGGGATCGCTCAGGTATATGAGCCCATTGGGCGCTATGGCGAGGTCGTTGGGCTGGCTCATGTTCGGGTCGTGGGCATATACTTCAGGTTCTTTTGTGCCTTTCTTGACCCGAAAAACGTTGTGGCCGACATAGTCGGCGATATACATGTTCCCTTCACGGTCGAATCGAATGCCGTTCCCAATACTCGTGCCCGGAAGTTTTAGGTAAACTTCCCCATCCCCTTTGCCATTTACGATTCCGATGGTCCCCTCTTCCCTGAAGTTGACCGCATACAGATTTCCCTGCTTGTCGACCGCAGGCCCCTCAATGCCTTTTGTGAAAGCGAACTCCGGCGTAAAATCCTTGCTGTCAATGTGTTGTGCCTTACAGGAAGTTAAAAGGAGCAGTGGGGAAAGGACAAAAAACTGGATAAATACAAGATTATTCAAATACTTCATCGAAGGTATACAATTGGTTAAGACGGACCCCTTTTTCGGTTTGTTGCAAGGTACAAATTTCATGGTGTGCATCGTGTTCGAAAAACAGATGGTAATCGTTGGCAACCGCCGCGTCCAAAAAAACCTCCTTTTCCGTTAAGGTCAACAAAGGCCTGGTATCATAGCCCATGACATAGGGCAGGGGGATATGGCCCACCGTAGGGATGAGGTCTGCGACAAAAACCAACTTCTTTCCTTTGTATTGGATATGGGGCAGCATCTGCTTTTCGGTATGCCCATTCACAAAAAGGATGCCGAAACCCAATTCAGATTGTTGAAGGAAAGGGTTGCCACTGTGGTTCACGAAACGCAATTGACCGCTTTCCTGCATCGGTAGCAGGTTTTCTTTTAAAAAAGAGGCTTTTTCGCGGACATTGGGCTGGGTTGCCCAGTTCCAATGGGCTTCATTCGACCAGAAAATCGCATTTTTGAAGGCGGGTTCGTAGGCAGTTCGGTCCCGGTTCCATTGTATACTGCCCCCACAATGATCAAAATGCAGGTGGGTCATGAACACATCGGTAACGTCATCGCGATGGAAACCCAATTTATGCAATGATTTGTCGAGGGTGTGGTCGCCCCAACGATAATAGAAGCCGAAAAACTTATCCGATTGCTTGTTGCCCAGGCCCGAATCGATCAAGATCAACCGCTTTCCATCTTCGATCAACAGGCAGCGCGCGGCAATATCGATCATATTGTTATTGTCCGCCGGGTTGGTTTTGTGCCAAATGGTTTTGGGCACCACCCCGAACATGGCGCCGCCGTCCAACTTAAAATTTCCGGTTTCCAAAGGGTATAATGTCATGTCGAGACCTATCGCTGGTGCAAAATAACGAAACCAATTTCGAATAGTTCCCCTTTGAGCCCAATTTTGCGATCGTGGCCATGGTGAAAATGAGTTTCCATCCTTTTCTCGATCGCACTTCACAAAATTGCATGTATCTTCATTATCCGTTTCAAACGACATCGGAACAACGGTAAAAATCAACCCATGGATCGATTTCAAGAACATTTCAATCTTCCCCTGGAAAACCCGGTCCTGGTTTTTGCGCTGATCTTGTTCATTATTTTACTGGTCCCCATCCTGCTCAACAAAATTAGAATACCGGGCATTATCGGCCTTATCCTGGCAGGCGTCCTGATCGGCCCGAACGGACTTCATCTGCTCGACAAAAGCCTATTTGTAGAAGTGTTTTCCACCATTGGCTTGTTGTACATCATGTTCATAGCCGGGCTGGAACTCGATCTAAACGAGTTTAAATCGAATCGGAACAAAAGCGTATTGTTCGGCATTTTTACTTTTATCATACCCCTAGCCATCGGCTTTCCCGTATTCCGTTTTTTTCTGGGCTATGATGTGTATGCGAGCCTTTTGGTGGCCAGTATGTTCTCCACCCATACCCTGGTGACCTATCCCATTGTCAGCAGGCTCAATCTTGCAAAAAACCAAGCCGTGGCCATTACCGTGGGCGGGACCATTCTGACCGATACCGCGGTCCTTATCTTGTTGGCCGTCATCGTAGGCGCCCATCAGGGCAATTTATCGATTGCGTTCTGGATCCGCTTGGTGGCCCTGCTCGCTATTTTTTTGGCTTTTATGGTGCTGGTCGTGCCGAGGGTGGCCAAATGGTTCTTCAAAAAAATGCCTACCGAAAAGTACTCCCATTTTATCTTCATCCTTTCGGTCGTCTTCTTTGCCGCTTTTTTGGCGCAACTATCGGGTGTGGAATCCATTATCGGGGCTTTTGTCGCCGGACTGGTGCTCAATAGGGTGATTTTGCCCTCTTCGGTTTTGATGAACAGGATCGAATTTTTTGGAAATGCGCTTTTCATCCCTTTCTTTCTGATCAGCGTGGGGATGTTGGTCGATGTTTCGGTGATATTAAATGGTCCTGAAGCGGTATTGGTGGCCATTACGCTTACCACGGTCGCCATCTGCGGAAAGTGGCTGGCATCGCTCGTCACACAATGGGTTTTGAAGTACAGTGTTCTGCAACGACGCTTGATATTCGGACTGAGCAATTCGCATGCGGCGGCTACCCTTGCCATCATCTTGGTAGGGTTCAGGGAAGGGATCATCGATATCACGGTTTTGAACGGCACCATCTTATTGATTCTTGTCACCTGCGTTGTGGCCTCGCTCGTCACCGAAAGGGCGGCAAAACGGCTTGTCGTTACGTCCGAAACAGACGATAAGGCGATGGAAACGCCGGTAGGGGGGCAAGAGCATATTTTACTCCCCATCGTGAATACGCACAAGCTTGATCGCATACTTGAATTTGCAATGTTCATCAAGGAGAAGAAATCGCCATTTCCCATTTCCATCCTCACCGTGGTGCCAAACGATAAGGAGGCGGAAAGGAACATCGGTATCGCCAAGCACAAATTGGAACATTTGGTCACCGATACCATAGTTCAGGAATCTTCGGTGGAGGTCATCGCCAGTATCGATTACAATCCTTCCAGCGGAATCACTCGAACCGCAAAGGAGATCATGGCCGACATCATTATTTTGGGGTGGCCTCAAAAAACCGGATTTATAGAAAAGATCATCGGCGAAAAAATGGACTTCATCAGTGCCTTGACCACAAAGACACTTTTTATCTGCACCTTCGAACGACCCTTGGTCGACCATCGCAAAATCGTGGTGGCGCTACCGCCCCTGGCGCATCGGGAGGCAGGGTTTCCATTATTGATCTCGAAGGTGTCACTGCTTTCGACCGCGCTGAATTTGCTACTGGTCTTTAGCTGTGACGCGCCAAGCCAGAAGATGATCGAACGATTTTTGGCGTCGAGAAAGATCAAAAATGTGTTGATACAGCCCGCTCAACAACAAGATGACAGCTATTATTTGCCATCTGTCAAGGTCGACAAGGACTGCCTTTATTTTGTGGTTTCGGCACGGAAGGATTCTATATCGTATCTCCCTGTCATGGACAAACTTCCCGAAAAAGTAATGGATCAGTTCCCGAATGTGAGCAAGGTCATCATTTACCCTTAGCAGACAACACCTTATTCGGTATTTCGGTTTAAAAACCTATTTTTAGGCCTGATTAAAACCTAAAACAAACAAAATGATCGAACTGGCTGGCATCATTATTCTAGGAATCATTGCCCAATGGATGGCCTGGCGGTTTAAACTGCCCGCAATTTTGCCCCTGATTTTGATCGGATTGTTGGTGGGGCCCATTTCCACGATGTTCACCGAAAGTGGCTCCAAGATCATAGAACCGATCTGGAATGGCGAAAAGGGCCTCTTTCCCGGCGACGGCCTCTATTATTTTGTTTCCTTGGCCATCAGTATCATCCTTTTTGAAGGCGGACTCACCTTGAAACGTTCCGAGATCAAAAATGTGGGTCCGGTCATCACCAAATTGATTACCGTGGGATCTTTGGTCACCTTTTTTGGAGCTGGCCTGGCGGCACATTACATTTTTGGCCTGAGCTGGCAAATCTCGTTCCTTTTCTCTGCCCTGATCATTGTTACGGGCCCCACCGTAATTACCCCTATTTTAAGGAATATCCCATTAAAAAAGGATGTGTCCGCCGTACTGAAATGGGAAGGCATCCTGATTGACCCCATCGGCGCCCTGGCGGCGGTTTTGGTCTTTGAATTCATCAGTGTGGGGGAAAGTGTTGGCTATACCCAAACCGCCCTAGTGGAATTTGGAAAGATCCTCCTTTTTGGCACCACCTTTGGCTTTACCTTCGCACATGGGCTAGCTTTTGCCATCAAAAAGAAAATGATTCCCCATTATTTGCTCAATGTGGTTTCCTTATCCGTGGTATTGTTGGTTTTTGTGGAATCGGACGTTTTTGCCCACGAATCCGGACTTTTGGCGGTAGTGGTCATGGGCATGGTCATGGGTAACTTAAACCTCCCCAACATCAAGGAACTGCTCTACTTCAAAGAATCGCTCAGTGTGCTCCTGATCTCCATCCTTTTTATCCTGTTGGCCGCCAACATCAACCTGTCTGATATGGAGCTGATCTATAACTGGGAAACCCTGTACATTTTCCTGATCATTGTCTTCGTCATCAGGCCTTTGGGCGTTTTTATATCCGCTGCCGGATCTTCCTTGAAATTCAATGAAAAACTTTTCATTAGTTGGGTCGGGCCAAGGGGAATCGTGGCAGCGGGCATTGCCTCCCTTTTTGGATCTAAGTTATTGGCGCGTCAGGAGCCCGGGGCGGAATACATTACACCCCTGGTTTTTATGATCGTTTTGGGCACGGTGCTGCTTAATGCCACCACCGCAAGGGTTTTCGCCAAGGTTGCAGGGGTTTTTCTCAAAAACTCCCAGGGCATATTGATCGTGGGCGCCTCCAGGCTGTCGAGGATCATAGGGGAATATTTGCATAAGCACAATCGCCATGTGGTTTTGATAGACAACAATGCGACGAATATTGAAAAGGCGAAAAAATTGGGCCTTGAAGCCTTTGATGCCAACATTTATTCCGATGCGCTTTCCGATAATATCGAACTGAACGATGTGGGGTATCTGATGGCATTGACGGGAAATCCGGATATCAACGAATTCGCCATCGATAAATTTGGGGACCAATTCGGTGAAAACGGGGCATTCAGATTGATCAACTCCCAAGAGATGAACGATCCCCAAAACAATCCGAAGGAAGGGCTGTTTTCCCATACCGACGATTTCATCAAACTCATGGAAACCACCAAAAAATATCCATCGATCCACGAAATCGACCTGAAAGACAAAGTGCATTACGACCAACTGATCGAAATTACGAATGTGGACGACGACATCATCCCCATTTTTTTGAAGTCACCCGATGGCGACCTGAAAATCATCTCCTCCTTCAGTACCGACTTCGACGATATCAGGGAGGGGTATAAGTTGGTGTATCTGGGCAAAATGTTCAATAGCGAAGAAGTGGACAAGGAATTGCAACTCAAGAAGGAAGCCTAACCTATCTTACGATCAACAAAACCCATGGATTTTTATCCGGAGCCGTGAAACGGCCAGCGCTCACCTTTCCCAGTTTTTTCGGATTGCCGGTTTTGGGATCGATCCAATGATAGTTAAGGTCGTAGGGTAGGTTTTTGATATCGATTACCCCGCCATTTGCCAGATAGGCAAGGTAGATTTCTCCATCTTTGGCCAATAAGGGCTTTCCCCCGGCAAGGTCCCATCTTTTTTCGATATCGGTCAGATCATAGCCATCCAGGATTTTTCCCACCAGGCCCACATACTTCGATCCCTCCAATGCCATGGCCATTTGCCAGTTCATCGGCAGGTCGGTCCAAGCACCCCAACCGTTTTCCCCAGGGGATATTTTCCATTGCCAGAGTCCTGCCGCCCCGTACACCACCCCCATGGTGCCGCCGTGCATCATTTGCATCCAGGCCTCTTCCCCTTGCCACCAGCCCAGTCCGTTCTGGCCGTTGTTCATGCCCTCGTAAGTGGGCTCCCCATTGGCCACCGCCTTGGTGGGCAGGTTTTCGTACATTCTCTCTACCTTGTGGTACAGATGATCGCCGCCATGCCCCGTTTGGGCCCATTGAAAATCGAGCCATGCCGCCTCCTGGTGTGTTTTGTTATAGTGCATGCAATGCTTTGAAGGGTCGTTTTTGGCCCATTCGGCGAGGTAATCGTCGCAGGGGTTGTAGTGCAGGCCCACGGGTTGTGCGTAACAATCCCATGCTTCCAGCATTTCACCGCTTTCCTTGACCCCCGGATCGTTGCCATCGTGATCGCCGGCGATCAACCAAATGGCGGGCATGCTCCCATAGCGGGCCAGCAGATATTTGGTGTAGCGCACGTATTCCTCGCGCGCGATCGTGGTGCCCAGCACCTGGAGTCCTTTCCACCCAAACCCATGAAAGACCGGTTGGTAGACCGGAACGATTTCATGTTCGATCAACTGGGCCACCAGCCCATCGAAGTATTGGAAATAGTCGATGTTGATCTGGTTGAGATGCCCTTGCGAAAGGTCTTGGAATGCCCTTTTGAATCCTTGATCGGTATTGCGGGCATCGGGCCCTTCGACCTTGGTATCGGGCTGTAAGGTCATCAGCAGGGCCGTGTTGAATCCTTTTTCCTGTCGGTCTTTGGCATAGATCGCCACTTGTTCCGTCGTGGCCCGGAACGGGATGGCCCAAGGGGTATCGCCTACCACAAGGAAGGTTTTTCCCGAACGCTGCACCACGTTCCTGTGTTTTGGCGACATGCCCAAAGGTCCGTTTTTGATCAATGTATTCGTGCCCGTATAACCGGTGGACACGAAAGTGCCATTTTTGTTGTGCAGGCCCGAATCTTTGTCGTTGCTGGCAAATGACTGCCAGTTCCAGGTTCGTCCCGAACCGGTTGGCGCGAAGCGGATTTTCCAGGTTGGGCCACCGTCCCAAAAGGCAGGACGCTTCAAGCTATCGCCGGCAGCCGTTGTAAAGAGGGCCCATACCTCAACATCGGTGTAAGGATTGGCATAGGTTTGGGCGGCCAACAGCACGATCTCATGGGTGGTCCATTGGGGCGTTGTTGCAGGTTGGGCCTGTACCGAGAGCACGAGCGGTAATAGGAAGAACGGGAATTTCATGGGCTTTGCGATTACTTGGCATCAAGTTATGGAAAAAAGCAATGAGGAACTAGCCGTTGAAGGGCATCGTTTTCCAGACCGAAACCGTGATATCTTTGGGGGAAATGGGGTAGTTGTTTCCCGCCATCAATTCATAAAAATGCACCGCGGATTCGCGCTTGATCTTGTCTTCCAAAAGGGAGGTATCGATATCGCCGCTCTCCTGGTGCCAGATAAAAATGGAGTTCTGTTCTACCTGGATAATTTTGTGCTTGGCCGTAAACTGCGCAATATATGTGGTCATCGGTGGGAGAAACGGTTACTGGTCAGTGATAAACATCCGCCTCGGTAAAAAATTGTGCGTTAACGAACTAAAAGTAATAAATAATTAAACTTTTTGTAAGAAAAATAGAGTAAAGGTCTGGCGATGAGGCCTTATTAATCGTTGAGCTTCAACACCGCCATAAAGGCCTGCTGCGGTATCTCGACATTGCCAACCTGGCGCATCCGTTTTTTCCCCTTTTTCTGTTTTTCGAGCAGTTTTCGCTTACGGGAGATGTCCCCGCCATAACATTTCGCGGTCACGTCCTTTCGCAGGGCCTTGATGGTCTCACGGGAAATGATCTTTGCACCAATGGCCGCCTGAATGGGGATATCGAACTGTTGCCTTGGGATCAACTCTTTCAGTTTTTCACACATCCTTTTGCCTATGTTCACCGCATTGTCGAAGTGGATCAGGGCCGATAGCGCATCGACGGGCTGTGCGTTCAACAGAATGTCGACCCGTACCAATTTGGAGGTACGCATGCCTATCGGGGAATAATCGAAGGACGCATAGCCTTTGGATACCGTTTTTAAACGGTCGTAAAAATCAAAAACGATCTCGGCCAGGGGCATATCAAAATTCAATTCCACACGATCGGTGGTGAGGTAGGTTTGGTTGGTGATTTGCCCGCGCTTTTCGATACAGAGGGACATCACGTTGCCCACAAAATCGGACTTGGTTATGATCGTGGCCTTGATATAGGGTTCTTCCACGTGGTCCAAGGTCGAGGGATCCGGCAAATCGGTGGGGTTGTTGACGATCAGCGGCACCTCCGGATTTTTTCGGGTAAAGGCATGGTAGCTTACGTTGGGCACCGTGGTGATCACCGTCATATCGAACTCCCGTTCCAGGCGTTCCTGTATGATTTCCATGTGCAACATGCCAAGGAAGCCGCAACGGAAACCAAAGCCGAGGGCGGCGCTGCTCTCGGGGGTAAATACGAGGGAGGCATCGTTCAGCTGCAATTTTTCCATGGAGGAACGCAATTCCTCAAAATCTTCTGTTTCCACGGGGTAGATGCCCGCAAAAACCATGGGTTTTACGTCCTCAAAACCGGCAATGGGATTTTTGGTGGGGTTAACGGCATCGGTGATGGTATCGCCCACCTTTACCTCCCGGGCTTCCTTGATGCCCGTGATGAGATAGCCTACGTCGCCGGCCTTTACGCTTTGTTTGGGATGTTGTGTGAGCTTGAGCGTGCCCACTTCATCGGCATAATAGTTTTTGTCGGTGGCGACGAACTTTATTTTCTGTCCTTTTTTGATTTCTCCGTTGATGACCCTGAAATAGGTCTCGACCCCCCTGAACGGGTTATAGACCGAATCGAAGACGAGGGCCTGTAAAGGCTCATCGACATTGCCCTTCGGGGGCGGGATGCGCTCGATGATCGCCGATAGAATATCCTCAATGCCGAGCCCCGTCTTTGCACTGGCCGGGATCACTTCTTCCCTTCGGCATCCCAGCAGGTCAACGATATCGTCGGTGACTTCCTCCGGCTCGGCGCTGGGCAGGTCTACCTTGTTGAGCACGGGGATGATCTCCAGGTCGTTTTCAAGGGCCAAATACAGGTTGCTGATGGTCTGCGCCTGGATGCTCTGTGCCGCATCGACCACCAAAAGCGCGCCCTCACAGGCAGCAATCGACCGGGAAACCTCATAGGAAAAGTCGACATGGCCGGGGGTATCGATCAAATTCAGTACATACTGTTCGCCATTGTAGGTATAATCCATTTGGATGGCATGGCTTTTTATGGTAATGCCCCGTTCGCGTTCGAGGTCCATGCTGTCGAGCAACTGGTCCTTTTTTTCGCGCTCGGTCACCGAGCCGGTAAAGTCTAACAAACGATCGGCCAGGGTGCTTTTCCCATGGTCGATATGTGCGATGATACAGAAGTTCCTAATATTTTTCATCCAAGTCGTTCCCGATGCTTCGGGCATGTTCAAAGTAATTCGGTTCGGGCAATGGTCTTGTGCGCTTAAGACCAAAGCTTAAGCAGTTGCAAATATAGCCTAATTAATTGACCCCGTTCCATGCCCTTGAAGCAATTTCTTTGATGTTCCATGCCCCTTGATGGTAGTTAAAGTTTAGGGGATTAGTCCAATGAAGTGTTAATATTTTGTTAGATTTGAGGTTCAACCCAAATGAGAAGTGAGGCTTATATATCCGCTTTTGGTCTTGTCCATGTTATGCTCGATCCCCCTTCTATCCCAAACCGCACAGGTTTCCGGCATGGTTAGGGACGGGATGAACGAAAGCATTCCGTTTGCAAGTGTATTTCTTCTCCAGGTTTCCGACTCCTCCGTGGTAAAGGGCGCATCCGCGGATGAAAACGGACTGTTCGTCATCGAAAACGTATTGCCCGATCTCTATTTTATCCGGGCCAGCTATATCGGAAAAACTTCCGATTTGATCGCCATCGACATCAACGGGGAGGTCAAGATCGGCGCATTGATCATTGACCAGGCCGTTGAAATCCTCGACGAGGTGGTGGTGAACTCGGTAAAACCGCTGATCGAGCGCAAGGCCGACCGACTGCTCTTCAATGTGGAGAACAGCGTGGCTTCCCAGGGCAGTTCCTGGGAGGTGCTGAAACGCACCCCGGGGGTCATCGCCGTACAGGATAACCTGCAGGTCCGCAACCAATCGGTCACCGTATACATCAATGACCGGAAGGTGCAGCTTTCCTCCCAGGAGGTACGCAGCCTACTGGAAAACCTCTCGGGGGCGCAGATCAAGCTGATCGAGGTCATCAACAACCCACCCGCCAAATATGATGCGGAAGGGGGCCCGGTACTGAATATCGTGATGGCGAAGAACATAGCCTTGGGCTATAAGGGCAATGTGAGCAGTACCATTACCCAGTCAATCTTTCCAAAGTATACCTTTGGCACCGCCCAATTTTACAAGACCTCCAAACTGAACGTCTTCGCCTCTTATACCTATGGCCCGAGCAAGGAATTCAAGAACGTGGAGAGCAACATCAATTTTATCGACGATACCGGTATTTTCTCGAGATGGGGGACCGATTTTGACAAGACCACCAGGGCCAAGACCCACAACGGCCTGTTGAACCTCGATTATGCCTTCGATGATCGGAACGAGCTACGCCTTGCCTCCAATATTCTGTTATCGCCCGACAAGACCTTCGACCAAACGCAGGTCACCGAAATGCGGAACAGGCTCAACGTGCTCGATTCTACCTTTATCACCGGCAGCAATCTGTTGGAGGACAAGAACAACCTATCGGCAGACCTTACCTATATCCATCGTTTCAAGGAAGAGGGGAACCTGAGCCTGAACGGGCAATATACCAAGTTCAACTACGACCTTACCCAAGCTGCGGTATCGAACTATTTCGATCCGCAGGATCAATTCATCAGGGCCTTCGCTTTTTTTACCGACGCCACCCAGGAGGTCGATATCTATACCGCCCAGCTCGACATCAGCTCGAAAATGGGGAGCGTTTCCTATGAAACTGGGTTCAAGGGTTCCTTCATCGATTCGAGGAGCGGCCTGGGATTCTATAACGTTTTGGGCACTGGGCGGGTCTTCAATGCGGCCCTGTCAGACGATTACCGCTATGAAGAGAAGGTGTATGCGGGCTATTTCAGCCTTGCCAAGGAATGGGAAAAATTCAGCATCAAAGCGGGCCTCAGGGCAGAACAGACCTTCAGCAAGGGGTCGTCGCTATCGCTTTCCAGCATCAACGACCTGCGTTACCTCGAATTGTTCCCTTCCCTGTACCTATTGCATTCCATCGATGAAAACCACAGCCTCTCCTTCGACTATTCCCGAAAATTGGGGCGGCCCAGGTACGAAGACCTCAATCCGTTCAGGGTGTACATCAACGAAAACAATTTTGTGGAGGGCAATCCCAACCTGACCCCCTTTTTCAGCCATAACTTCAACCTGAACTATACCCTCAAGGGGGAATTCTTCTTCGACTTGTATTACCGCGACAACGGCAACTATATCTCCACCCTGGCCTTTCAAGACAACGTGAACCTTACCCTAAGGGACATCACCCAGAACGTGCTGGCCAGCACTTCGTACGGTTTTGACTTCAACTACGGAAAGACGGTGGCCCCTTGGTGGTCGCTGTACACCTATATCTCCATCTTTCACGAAGAGGAAACCTTTTTGGCGCTGGAGAGCAACAACCAAAGGGTGATCAATGAAGTCGACGGCGCCTATATCGATCTGTCGAACTACTTTACCTTCTCCAAAGACGGCTCTTTCAGGGGCGAACTGGGAATCACCTATTTATCGGGCTTTTTGGAGGGCTCCTACAAACAATCGGAAACCACCAATCTGGTATTTGGGCTCAGAAAATCGTTCTGGGATCAAAGGGCCCTGCTCAGCATACAGGCGAACGACCTGTTGAACAAGGTCAACCCCAGCTTCACCTCCAGGTATTTGAACCAGGACAACGGTTTTCTGTCGCGGCCCGAAACCCAATATGTGCGCATGGCCCTTACGGTGAATTTCGGCAATTTCAGGCTGGCCGACAACCAACGCGCCATCGAGAAGATCGAGCGGGAACGGCTCGAACCCAAATAGGGTCTTTAGGCCTTCAAGCCCTGGCGCCCACTTCCCTTTATTCCTGCCACTCGGCGATGAACAGATTCGTGTCGCGGGTACCGCCATTGTTGCGGTTGCTCGAAAAGGCCAGGTATTTGCCGTCGTTGGAAAACACCGGAAAGGCATCGAAGGTCTCCCCATGGGTCACCCGTTCAAGGTTCTTCCCATCGACATCGATAAAATAGAGGTTGAACGGAAAGCCTTTTTCAGCTTCGAAATTGCTCGAAAAGAGGATTTTTTTGCCCGAGGGATGAAAAAACGGGCTCCAATTGGCATTGCCCAAAAAAGTGAGCTGCCGTAGGTCGCTGCCATCGGCATTGCAGATGAACAGTTCCATTTCGGTGGGCTGCACCAGGCCTTGCGCCAACAGGTCTTTGTATTCCTTGATGGCCGCCTCGGTCTTGGGCCGGGAGGCCCTGAAGATCAATTGGGTGCCGTCGGGGGAGAAAAAGGCGCCGCCGTCGTACCCGAGTTCGTCGGTGATCTGTTGTACGTCACTGCCGTCGAGGTTCATGGTGTACAGTTCCAGATCGCCACTTCTCGAGGAGGTGAACACGATCTTATCGCCTTTGGGCGACACGGTGGCCTCGGCGTCGTAACCGGGGGAGTCGGTGAGCCGCCCCGTGATATTGCCCTGCAGGTCGGCCACAAAAATATCGAAGCTGTCGTACACGGGCCATACGTATTTGCCATTGCTGCGCAAGGGCACTTCGGGACATTCCTTATCGGTCAAATGGGTGGATCCGTAGACGATGTGCTGGTTGTCGGGCAGAAAATAGGCGCAGGTGGTGCGGCCCATGCCGGTGCTGATCATGGGCGGTTTTTCGTCCTTGAAATCCTCGCCCACCTCCATGAGGAACATCTGGTCGCACTGCAGGCCCCAGTCGGCATTGTTCGATTGGAAGACCATTTTTTTGTCGTCAAAGCTCCAGTAGGCCTCTGCGTTGTCGCCGCCGAAGGTGATCTGCCGGATCGACTTGAAGTATTTTTCTTCGGGATAGATCAGCGTATCGCTCCCGGCCATAAGCGATTTGGGACTTTCTTGCGGGGCTTCCGCTTTTTTGGGATCCGTTTTGCAGTTCGCCAGGACGAATATTGCCGCCAACATTAAAAATTTCCTCATAGGATGCTTAATTTTGGGCAAAATTACATCCAAAAATGAAGAATTATACCTACTTGGTCCTGTTTTTGTGCTTGGCCCTGGGCTGCAAAAAAGAAAAGGCGGCGTCTGTAAGCCTTCAGGAAGACGTCAGCTTTCTAGCGAGCGACGCCCTGGGCGGCAGGGAAACGGGCACCGAGGGCGAACTGAAGGCCGCCGAATATATCCAGGAAAGAATGGCTGCCCTGGGCCTGTCGCCCAAAGGCAATGCCGGCACTTTTTACCAGACCTTTTCCTTTAAGCCCAAAAAAGACCCCCATTCCGAGGTACAATATACCGCGGGCGACAGCACCATCACCGGCACCAATGTCATCGGGTATCTCGACAACCAGGCAGCGAATACCATCGTGATCGGCGCCCATTACGACCATTTGGGCATGGGGGGCGAAGGCTCGCTGTACCGGGAAGGCAAGGCCATCCACAACGGGGCCGACGACAATGCCAGCGGGGTGGGCCTGTTACTGCACTTGGCCGATACCCTGCAGGGCATCGACAAGGGCAACAATTACCTGTTCATCGCCTTTTCGGGGGAGGAGATGGGGCTGCTCGGCAGCAATTATTTCGTAAAAAACCCGACCATCGACCTAAACAAGGTAGATTATATGCTGAACATGGACATGGTGGGCAGGCTGCGCGAAGACCAGACCCTGGCCATCAGCGGTACCGGTACCTCCCCGATCTGGGCGCAGGTGCTCAATGCCGCCAATCCTGGCTTTAAATTGGTGCTCGACGATTCGGGGGTAGGGCCTTCCGACCACACCACCTTCTACCTGCAGGACATCCCGGTGCTGCATTTTTTTACCGGGCAGCACGAAGACTACCATAAGCCTTCCGATGATTCCGGAAAGCTGAACTATGGGGGGATGCAAAAGATCGGCAGCTATATCGTCGCGGTGATCGGGGAACTCGATGACGACCCCAAACTCACCTTCAAAAAGACCAAGAACGAAAGCGAGGAAGTGCCCCGCTTCAAGGTGGCCCTGGGCGTGGTGCCCGACTACCTCTTCGATGGAAAAGGGATGCGTATCGACGGCATCAGCGAGGGCAAGGCAGCCCAAAAGGCGGGGCTTCAGAAGGGCGATATCGTGATCCAGCTGGGCGACAGCGCGGTGGTCGACATGATGTCGTACATGCGGGCGCTCTCCACTTTTGAAGAGGGCAACAGCACCAATGTGATCGTGGATCGGCAAGGCGATAGGATGCTCTTTCCCGTTACCTTCTAAATTTTCCTTAATTTTGCACCCTGAAACCTTTTAAATCGTGCCCTTGCCAAAAATAGGAGACATAGAATTGCCAGAATTCCCCTTGTTGCTCGCCCCGATGGAGGATGTGAGCGACCCGCCCTTCCGCGCCCTGTGCAAGGAGCAGGGGGCCGATCTGGTCTATACCGAATTCATTTCCTCGGAGGGCCTGATCCGCGACGCGGCCAAAAGCGTGATGAAGCTCGACATCTATGAAAAGGAACGCCCGGTGGGCATACAGATCTTTGGGGCCAATCTCGATTCGATGCTGCAGACGGTGGAAATCGTGGAAAAGTCGAAACCCGATATCATCGACATCAATTTTGGCTGCCCCGTGAAAAAGGTGGTCAGCAAAGGGGCCGGGGCCGGCATTTTGAAAGACATCGACCTGATGGTCTCCCTTACCGAGGCCATGGTAAAGCATACCCATCTGCCCATCACCGTGAAGACGCGTTTGGGCTGGGACCACGATTCGATCAGGATCGTGGAGGTGGCCGAACGGCTGCAGGACGTGGGCTGCAAGGCCATTTCGATCCATGGCCGTACCCGCGCCCAAATGTACAAGGGCGATGCCGATTGGAGGCCCATTGCCGAAGTAAAGAACAACCAAAGGATGCACATTCCCGTTTTCGGGAACGGGGACGTCGATTCGCCCGAGGCCGCCATGAAGATGCGCGACGATTACGGCTTGGACGGAGCCATGATCGGCCGTGCCAGTATCGGCTATCCCTGGTTCTTCAGGGAAGTGAAGCACTTTTTCAAAACGGGCACCTACCTCGCCCCGCCCAGCATGGAAGAACGGGTGACGGTGGCCCAGAGGCACCTACAGATGGCCATCGATTGGAAGGGCGAGCAGTTGGGCGTTTTTGAGACCCGTCGCCATTATACGAATTACTTCAAGGGGATTCCCGATTTCAAGGAATATCGGATGAGAATGGTGACCAGCGACCGGGCCAGCGATGTTTTTGAGGCCTTCGATGCGGTATTGGAAAACTTCGCCGACCACGAGTTCGTGCTCTCCTAATGGCCAGTTCGGGCCTAAGCCAACAATTTACGGTTCACCCTGCCACTGGCGATCTTGGCCGCGATGATGCCCAGCACCACGATGGTGGCCAGAACGATGAGCAGGTTCAGGAACTGGAATTCCACCGGGTAGGCCAGGGAAGGGGTGATCCGCAGCCAGCCGAAGGCCAGTTGCGAAAGGATGAGCAAGGCACCCAGCAACACCCCGATAAGTCCGCCGAAACCCGTCACCAGCACTCCCTGTACAAAATAGATGCGCCGCAGCTCCCTCAGGGTGGTGCCGAGGGCAAAGAGCGTTTTTGAATTCTGCTGCTTGTCGAGGATCATCATGGTAATGGCCCCCACCACGTTGAAGAGCGCAATCACGAGCACCAGGGTAAAGATCAGGTAGGTGGCCAGGTTTTCGGTGTTCAGCATGCGGTAGAGGGTGCTGTTGAGCTCCCTGCGGTCTTTTAAGATCACCTTGCCGCCGAAGAGGGTCTCGATCTGGGCTTTGAGGGCGGGGATATCGGCCGCTTCCCGCAATTTGAAATCGATGCCCGAGATCTGGGTACTGTCTTTTTCAAGGAGGGCCTGCACCAGTGGCAGGTCGGCGAAGACGTATTTTTTGTCGAGGGCCTCTTCAATGGTATAGACCCCGCTGAGCACCAACGGCATTTCGTTGTAGGGCTTGCGTTCCTGGGAGATGGAGCCTTTGCCCGGTTTGGGGGCGTATATGATCATGGGGTTCTGGAACTGGTTGGTGGCCAGGCCCAGCAGGTTGGCGATCTCGAGGCCCGCCACGCCCTGCAGCGCATTGAGCGTCCAATTGCCGTAGCGCACGATGCTGTCTACCCCGGTCACCTTTGCATAGTTGGAATCGACGCCCTTGATCATGGCGATATGGCTCT
>JBATHI010000520.1:0-6914 GCA_049666645.1 Flavobacteriaceae bacterium
GACCTCAGCACCTATATCAATTATTTCAAACTCTAAATCGCCAAATGAACAGAATCAGTAAAAAATTAAAGGAACCGGGGGAACTCCTCTCGATCTATTTCACCGCCGGGTATCCGGAAATCGGGGATACGGTGCGCATTATTCAGGAATTGGAGAAAAACGGGGTGGATATGATAGAGATCGGCTTGCCGTTCAGCGACCCCCTGGCCGACGGGCCCACCATACAGGAGAGTTCCACTTCCGCATTGCGGAACGGGATGACTTCCGAAAAACTCTTCGAACAATTGAAGGACATCCGAAAAACGGTTTCCATTCCCCTGATCGTAATGGGCTATTTCAACCCCATGCTCCAATACGGCGTGGAGGCCTTCTGTAAAAAATGCCATGACATCGGTATCGATGGCCTCATTATGCCCGACCTTCCCCTTGATGTTTACCTGGAAGAGTATGAAGCGACCTTTAAAAAATTCGGCTTGATCAATGTTTTCCTGATCACGCCACAGACCAGTGACGGTCGGATCCGACAGATCGACGAGGCCTCGGAGGGTTTCATTTACATGGTCAGTTCGGCAAGCGTTACGGGATCCAAATCGGGCTTTGGCAAAACCCAGACCGATTATTTTGATCGCATTGCGTCATTGTCACTGCAAAATCCGCAGATAGTGGGATTTGGCATCAGCAATGCTACGACCTTTAAGCAAGCGACTGAAAAGGCCAAAGGGGCTATCATCGGTTCTGCCTTTATCAAGCACCTGACCGAAAAAGGCGTTGAAAAAATAGGTGATTTTGTGCAATCGATCAGGCCGTTATGAAAGACCTTATAAACCATTGGAAACTCGTGGTCTTGATCTGTCTCACTTTGGGCCTGGCACCGTTCTTCCCGGAGCCTCATCTTTGGGGAAAGATCAAATGGATCGCCGGTGGAGCGGTCGGCATGGGCTTTCCCGATTGGTTCGATGTTGCACTTCATGGTTTCCCTTTCGTACTCTTGCTCCGGTTGGCAGTCCTTAAGATCATTGGCTTGGCAAGAACATAGTTTTACCTATATTTAGGGCATCACAAAAAAGAGCGTTGCGCCTTTTGCCATGTCCATCGATCAGTACGCCATGAACCTAAATCCATTTATGAAAAAACTGTTGTCATTTTTTATCGTTACTGCCGCTTTTATCGCTTTTGCCCAGGAAGACATACAACTCAAATCGCAAGTGCGGCACAGCATCGATGAGCTGAAAGAATTTGTGGCCATCCCCAATGATGCCCTGGAACATGCCGACATCAACAGAAACCTGACCTGGTTGACCAAAAAATTCAGCGAACGCGGGTTTAACACCTCCGTGCTCCCTACCGAAGGGGAATCCTTATTTTTTGCGGCACTTCCCATGGAAGATAACAAGCCCACCATTCTGTTTTACATGCATTTCGATGGGCAATCGGTCGACCCTTCAAAATGGGATCAGCCCAGTCCGTATGAAATGGTCTTAAAATCTTGGGAAGACCAGCGATGGAAAACCCGACCGTTCAATGATTTGGCCGAAGACATCGACTACGCCTGGCGGTTGTTCGGCCGATCCACTTCCGATGACAAAGGGCCCATAGTGATGTTCCTGAATGCCATCGACCTCTTAAAAAAGAACCAAGTATCGATACCGTTCAACGTCAAGGTTTTTTTAGACAGCGAAGAGGAAAAGAGCAGTGCCCCGCTGCCCAAAGCGGTAAAGACCTACAGGGAATTGCTGGAGGCCGATTTTTTGGTGATCAACGACGGACCCGTACATAGTTCTGAGAAACCGACAGTGGTCTATGGTTGTCGGGGGATCACCACACTATCGCTTACCACCTATGGCCCTATAAGGCCCCAGCACAGTGGCCATTATGGCAATTATGCCCCGAACCCCGGGTTTCAGTTGGCCCAAGTTTTGGCAGGAATGAAAGATGGCGGGGGCAGGGTATTGATCGACGGCTATTACGATGGTATCGTCTTGGACGCGGCCACGATGGCCATCTTGAAAAGTGTCCCCGACGATGCCGCGACCATCAATGCCGACCTGGAAATCAAAACCCCGGAAAAAGTAGGCGGTTTTTACCAAGAATCGCTGCAATACCCTTCCTTGAACATACGCGGATTGGGATCGGGCTGGATCGGCGAAGAAGCGCGTACCATTGTGCCGGAAAGTGCCACCGCGGAAATCGATATTCGCCTAGTGCCCGAATCCGACGGTACCCGATTGAAAGGCCTGGTTAGAAAGCATATCGAAAACACAGGATTTTTTGTTGTTGATTCGACCCCCACGAAGGCGCAGCGGATGGCATATGACAAGATCATGACGATTACGGAAGGAACGGTCACCGATGCCTTTCGAACCGATTTGGACAATCGCTATGGGAATTTCCTGGTGAATACCTTGAAATCTACTTTTGGGGAAGCCGTGGTACAGATCCGCATTATGGGAGGTACCGTACCGATCGCACCCTTCATCAATGAATTGAAAATTCCTGCTTTCATCGTGCCCATGGTAAACCCCGACAATAACCAGCACAGTCCGAATGAGAATTTAAAGATTGGCAACATCGCCTATGGCATCAGGACCTTTTATGGGATTTTGAGCACCCCTTTATGATGGTGCCCGTTCAGGGGCTGCAGCGGCAATTGAAATGGTGTAATGTGCGGTATGGAAAATTCTGGCTATTTTTTAAAATATCCTTTCTCCTCCACCAAATTGCTCACGTTTTTCCAAAACACCTTATAGGTGAATTCGGGCTTGATGGATTGATCCCTTAAAGCTAAAAGGGTACGCTTCAGATCTTCCGCTTTGTCGCCCCACTTTTTTTCGGAGGGATCTAAATAAGCCATATCCCATCCCTTGAACATTCGTTTGGCGACTTCCCCTTCACTGAGAATATCGACGAAGGTATGTCTGGTATCCAATTCAATGCTCTTCATCAGGGTCAGGATTTTTTCTGCCTCACCTTCCAATATTTGAACGAAATACCCATGGCTAAAAACCAAGCAACCCGTAATATCGTTTTTCGAATTAAAGTCCCTCGCAAATTCCAGAATATCGCTGATATCCTTGCTTCCCAGGGTAGGGATGGCTATCGATCGATATGTCAGTTGATAATTCATTTTTTGGCACCTAATTCATACTAAAGTTAGGGATAAATAGAGAAATCAACAATAGGTATCGGGATGACAATCGCAACATATTCAGCCCAATCAATTCGATATCGACAAGAAAACCATCAAGGAACAACGTTCCAAACAATAAGACTTTTTGTGTCCTTACTGCAATTCCTGTTTGACGATTGCCATCATGAGGGAAGGAAATGACGTACACTTCCACTACGAATGCCACAAAATATGAAAATCATGGTAGGTCTGGCAGTCCCATCGAATAGCCCAATGTAGCCAAGTCATGCCCCGATACAACATCACTGTGATCGGCGAATTGAAAATTCATCTCCGAATTACCGGTATATGGCCTGCCATTTACCCCATGTTCGGCCGAATACCGAAATGGTTTGGGTTCCTTGGCGATTTAGGTTGTATAAATCCCTTTTTTGTTGGTCGGGACCAAGGTCTTCACCGAATCGATGGAAAGTACGGAATTTTTGATCGGACCACCATTGGCAGTGGTTACCAGACCCGATAACTTGATTTTGGCAATAATGCTTTTATGCCCATAAGCCTGGATACTTGTGAAGAGGAAAATGCAACACACTAAAAGTCCCATAAATGTCGCGCTTTTGGAAAATCATCGATAGCCCCGGCCCGAATAAATCAATCAACAGGCATTAAGCCGAGTTCCTACTGGCATTGATGTTCCCATAGAGCGACCGGGTTACGATTTTTTCATAGCGTTCGGTGTGCTCCGATTTCTGTCCGATTTTCTGGAGGGCATACTGTTGGATGACCAACAAAGGCAGTACAATGTTCTCCCTGATCTTGATCGATTCCCTTGAAATGGCCTCATTTTCCATCAGCATATCGTAGCCGGAAATGAGCAACAACATTTTTTTGGAAAGCAAATACTCCTGGTGCAAGATCTTCCAGAACGTGCCATATTCCTTGTCTTCCTCCATATAGCTGGTCAATTCGAAGTAGCATTTTGAAAGCGACATCATACTATTGTGCATCAGGGCCCTGAACAAAGGAACTTCCTTGAACAGTTTTTTAAGGTCCCCGAGTCGCCCTTCATCCTTTAAGGTATTGATGGCGGTACCGATACCGAAATATCCCGGGACATTTTGTTTCAACTGGCTCCATGACCCCACAAAGGAAATGGCCCTTAAATCGCTCAGTTCCAATTTGCTTTTGTTGCCCCGCTTGCCCGGCCTACTGCCAATATTGGCCTTGTTATAGTATTTGAGCGTACTCATGTTCTCGAGGTACGGCATAAACTTGTCGTGGTGTTTCAGGGCATTGTATTTGGCAAAACTCAGGTCGGAAAGGTCTTCCATCAATTGGCGGGATTCCTTTGAAATTACGTTTTCCTTGCCGAAGAGGTTGTTGGAAAGACCAGCGGTAAGCAGTTGCTCGCTGTTGTGCATGAATTGTTCCTTGGTACCATAGGTACTGGTGATCGTTTGGCCTTGAATGGTGAGCTGGATCTCATGGTTGGCGATTTCTTTGGTCTGCGCGGCATAGAATCGGTGGGTTTTGCCACCTCCCCTCGCCGGTGGGCCCCCTCGGCCATCAAAAAATATGGCCATGATCTGGTTTTTCTTACAGATTTTCGACAATTTTTCCTTTGTCTTGAAGATCGACCAGTTGGCTTTTACGTAACCCCCGTCTTTGGTGCCATCCGAAAAGCCTAGCATAATGGTCTGCTTATTGTCTCTTTGTGCCATATGGGTTCGGTAGGCCGGCAGATCGAACAGGGCCTGCATGGTGGCCTCCGATGTGTCCATGCCTTTCATGGTCTCAAATAGGGGCACGATATCGAAGGTAATTTGATCGGCTTGCCAACCGCACCAGCGGAAAAGGGCATAGACGAACAAAACCGAGAAGATATCTTCCGAATTGCTGATGATATAACGGTTACAACCTTCCTGACCGTTTTTTTGTTGGATACCCTTGAGCTGTGAAATGTTCATGATGGTATCCTTTATGATCTCATCCTCATAATCGACCTCATTCAGCTCGAGTCGCTGATGTATCAAGATATCGATCAATTTGCTATCCTTGAGTTCGTCAAGGCTTTCCTTGATAAAACCGTTTTGTTTCAGAACGGTTTCGATGACCCTGGTGTGCATGCCGTGGTCTTGCCGAATATCAAGGGTGGCAAAATGGGTTTTGAAAATTTTGACCTTATCGATCAGATGCTCCAAATTTTTCAGGTACAGCCCGTGGTATTTTGAAATCAAAAGGTCTTTGATCGTGAGGAGGGGATCGATAATGTCGTCATATCCGATATGTCGCTTGGTGTCGAACATGGCGATGTACAAGTTGTTCCTCAGTCTGGTCAAATGCGGCTGGAGGTCTTTAAAACTCAGTTTTTGCTGTAAGCGCTTCAGGTCGTTATAGTAGCATTTCATCAAATTGATGCGCAGCTCATCGGCCACATCCTTTGTGATTTCGGCGGTTACAAAAGGGTTTCCGTCACGATCTCCGCCCGGCCAAAATCCGAGTTTCATGATATTGTGGTTCTCGAAACGGTTGTCGTGGATATTCTCTTTGATGTAGGCGTACAGGTCACCTACGGCATCATAATAGACATTGCGCAGGATGTAAATGATATTCTTGGCCTCGTCCAACGGTGTTGGTTTTTTGGCATTGATGAGGGAGGTCAGTCCCAATTGCTGCAAGGTGAGGTCAATCGCATCTATCTTGTCCTCGAGGATGAGCGACCGCAAGTCGGCAATGATATCCAAGACCGCTGGCGTATAAAACTGGGTCGGATGGGCGGTGAGCACGATACGGGCACTGAAGGTCGACAGCTTTTTAGAAACCTGGCCCCAGCTCTTGTTCTTGTCAACCAATTGGAAATAATCCTTTATCGATAACGATTCGCTATACTCGTGCAATTTGGGAAAGGCCGCATCTTCGACACTATCGTACAGTACCACTTGCCGTTCAACATATTGGATGATCCTGAACATAAAATCGATACGGTCTTGCTCGGAACCGATTTCAGCATAGTTCTGAAAAAAGGCTTCAAGGATCTGCTGTGGATTTTTTCCGGATTGAAGTCCCTTTTGGCACTGATGCAACAACAAAGGAATAAGCATGCCCACATTCTCGATATTCCTGTACGGCAAATTGAGGAAGAGGCTGTTGTAAACATTGAATTTATTGTTGACCGATTTCTTAAACTCCCCCAATCTTTCAGAATACTGCATATATATTATTGGTAAATGGTTGAAAATAGCCGTTTTGGATACCCCTTGAGATACCATGGACCCAGCGTTAAATATCGGTAATAATCAATGACAATCGAAGGGAATAAATCTCAAATAACAAAATAAACCTTACACACCACAAAACCAACAGCCTAAACCACAATTATTTTGCCCGGGCCGGGTCCCTCCCTATTTTTACTTCATAATAATCAACCGAGCGTTCTCATTTTCATTTTCATATAGTGTTCTCGTAAAAGAGTCTTGTCCGTAATGACAGGGCTCTTTTTGGTTTACCCTAAAAGTGGGCTTTGTACTGTAACACCCGAAAATCGAAAGTGGTGAAGTTTGGATCTGCCTCTTTCCTTTCCTTGTACGCCAAAAGGCTCCCGACGGCTCGGTTGGCCGCCCCCGAAGGTGCGGTGAGCGACACCGTTCTGATCGTTCTCCGCCCGCTGCCCGTACTGCTTTGTAAGTGAAATTCATGGATTCTAGGTACCTTCCCCGATACGACCCGCATGGTGATATCCTGTTCCTTCAGCAGTTTCCTAAAAAAATACTCAGGTCCGTTTTTGCTA
>JBATHI010000521.1:0-7340 GCA_049666645.1 Flavobacteriaceae bacterium
GCATTTCGCTGGCCATATCGGTGAACAGGCTGATGCACGATAAGATCCAAACCGTTCGGGAAATATAGTTCAAAGGCCTGTGTTTTTTGAATCGTGAACGGGCCTGGTCCGGCATGGGTCATCCCCCTTCGATAGAAATACCACTTCGTACATGCGACCCTTTTAAGACAAGGCTTATTCAAGACCCCGATAGGGTTACTTAAAAAAGGGCATGCCCTGATCTAGGTCATTTTGTTGGCCCTGTTCCCAATGTAATTTAGCGGTAATAAATTGTTTAACCTAAAAATATAATATTATGTCACTAATAAAAATGAGAAGAAGGCCTTTTGGAAATCTCGTACCCCAAGATTTTTTTGATATCGATGATTTCTTCGACAACCGAAACTGGGTCAGAAATATGTTGCCCGATCGTTTTTGGAACGGCAGGACCTCCGAGCCTGCGCTGAACATCAAGGAGACCAAGGATAAATTTGAAATCGAATTGGCGGCGCCGGGTTTCTCCAAAAAGGATTTCAATGTGACCATCGATGATGGTTGTTTGAACATTTCTGCCGAAAAATCGACTTCCAAGGAAGAAAAAGAACAAAATTACACCCGTCAGGAATTCAGTTACAACGCCTTTGAAAGGTCATTGCAATTGCCCGACAGTATAAAAGAGGAAGCCATCAAGGCCTCTTACAAAGATGGCATCCTAAGCTTTAACCTGGCCAAAAAAGAAGAGGCCAAAAAAAAGCCGGCCAAAGTGGTCGAGATAGCATGATCTAAAAAACAAAGGGGCTTATTGAATCCTTATAGGACCCCTTTGCTAAAATGCCCTTTTATCACTGCCTAAAAATTGCGTCCATGTTATTTTAGGCAAGGTGGGAGGGCATTGTTATATTGATTATCTTCAAAAGGCTTTCCATAGGAATGCTATCGATCCGGAACGAAAAATGATCAAAAATCCATTCGCCCATGCGGTATTGGAAGTGGTGCAACACCTTAAAAGTGACACCGAACTCGGATTGTCCCATGAAGAGGCCTCCCATCGACTCGCACAACTCGGCGACAACCAGCTCCCCGAAACAAGGCCAAAAAAAAAGGGCCTACTGCTGGTCGAACAATTTGCGGATCCCATTATTTACATTTTGATCGCCGCCGCCATTCTGGCCTTCCTGTTTCAGGACTGGGCGGAAGGGTTGGCCATTGCGATTGTAATCCTGATTACCGTGGCCATCGGCTTTTTCATGGAACTACAGGCGGTGCGTTCCTTGGAATCGTTGCGTCGAATGGGCCAGACCTTGGCCCGTGTGGTCAGATCTGGCATGGTTTGCAGCATCAGGGATACCTTATTGGTGCCGGGCGACATCCTACTGCTCGATGTAGGCGATATCGTTACGGCCGATGCCCGCCTGTTTTCACAGGAACATCTATTGGTCAGGGAATCTGCCCTGACGGGGGAAAGTATCGACATCGAGAAAAAGACCGGTCCGGTGCCGCCAAAAACACCTTTGACCGCGCAGGCCAACATGGTGTTCAGGGGAACCGTGGTCACCGGGGGAACCGGCAAGGCCATCGTTACCGCAACGGGTAAGGAAACCCAATTGGGAAGAATCCATCAAATGGCCATGGAAGCCACGGAGGAGCGTACCCCTCTTGAAAAGAAGCTCAACAGGCTCAGCAAGAGGCTTATCATACTGACCCTGGCAATGGTCACGCTCATCCTGATTGCAGGCTATCTCCAGGGAAAAACATTCTTTTTGATGTTTGAGACGGCTTTGGCCCTGGCCGTCGCGACCATTCCCGAAGGCCTCCCCATCGTCGCCACGATCGCCCTGGCCAGGGGCATGGTACGTTTGTCAAAAAAACAGGTCATCATCAAGGACCTGAAAGCGGTGGAGAGCCTTGGGGCGACAAACATCATCTGTACGGATAAAACGGGTACCTTGACCGAAGACCGACTCATGGTGCACGCCCTTATGTTCGATGAAAGTACCCTTACCGTGGCACATGGAATGACAATGGCCAACATCCCGGTCGACAACAAGGCATACCAAGAGATCATCATGGCCTGCATGCTCTGTAACGACGTTGCCCTGGCGAACGCCCATTTGCACCGGGACAGCATCGATCAGGCCCTGATCGATTTCGCGAGCGGCCTCGGTTATGATTCGGAAGCGGCCCAAAAAAACCATCCGGAAGTAAAACAGCTCCCCTTCAATACCCATCGCAAATTGATGGCCACCGTGAACAGGGGTCCAGATGCCATCCATACCTATGCAAAAGGGGCTTTGGAGGGCATACTTGCCCACTGTGATAGCATCATGCACCTCAATACGATCATTCCTTTTCATTGCAAGGATGATTGGTTGGAAAAGGGAGATGGGCTCGCCTCCCAAGGTCTTAGAACCATCGCATTCGCCTCCAAGGTATCGGAATTGGAGCCCGATATGGAGACGATTTTGGACCATCTTACCTTTTTAGGGTTGATCGGTTTCATAGATCCGGCCCGGGAAGACGTAAAACATTCCATCGAAGTGTACAAAAAGGCAGGGATACAGGTCGTCATGATGACGGGAGACCACTTGGGCACCGCCAAAAAAGTAGCACAGGAAATTGGCCTATTGGCTACGGAAGATGCCAGTCGATACATTAGGCATGGCCAAGATTTGGACCTCAAACCTGCAACCGGCGCCAAAACCGGCTCGGCACTCCTTGAAACGGTGGTCTTTGCAAGGGTGGTGCCCGAACAAAAGTTGAAATTGATCCAGCTTTTTCAAGCCAACAACAATGTGGTGGCCATGATCGGCGATGGCATCAACGATGTGCCCGCTTTGCGCAAGGCCGATATCGGCATCGCCATGGGCATCCGTGGTACCGAGGCGGCCCGGGAGGCCGCGGATATGATCTTGAAAAACGACCGATTTTCGGCCATCGAATTGGCCATCCACCAGGGCAGGGTCATCTATCACAACATCAGGCAGTTCGTGGTATACCTGCTTTCGAGCAATCTGGCCGAAATCGTTTCCGTGGGAATCGCCGCTTTGATCAACCTGCCTTCCCCTCTGCTGCCCTTGCAGATTTTGTTCCTGAACCTGGTCACCGATGTTTTTCCCGCCCTGGCACTGGGCCTCGGCAAAGGCGAGGCTACCTTGATGCAAAGCCCTCCAAGAAAGCCCGATGAGCCCGTTTTAACGCCACAGCATTGGTATGCCATCTTGATCTATGGCCTATCGATCAGTGCAGCGGTCATCGGCATTACCGCTTTTGGTTACTTTAGGCTGAAGCTCGAATCGGGTATGGTCAATAATATGGCATTCTACACTTTGATACTCGCCCAATTGCTCAATCTTTTCAATGTCCCGACTGGTAGGGCATCGTTTTTTAAAAATGAGGTCACGACCAACCCTTGGGTTTGGTCCGCTATCGTACTGTGCGTATTCTTGACCTGCGTTGCGGCGGTAATTCCGGGGGTTGCAGGGGCCCTTTCCTTGACCCCCCTTAGCTGGGATGAATATGTATATATTGCGTTGTTTGCATTGGGTTCCCTGCTCATGGCCCAGCTCATCAAACGTATCGGGAACCTGTTCCATACGATTTAACGAAAAAAAACCCTGGTTGCAATATACATGGTTCAACAATATCTGTTGGGCATTTACGGGCGCTTGCCTGCCTTCAACGCTTCTTTGGTCGCATCGTATCCCAACTTGAATATGGTATCCATATCTTTTATCGAAAATGTGCTATAATTGCTAAGGTCCTGTGGGCAAATCAACATATCGCAATCGATGAATTTGGATTCCGAATCGCGGGTGGTCCTAATTTTATAGGCGCGTTCCAATATATTGTAGGAATGCTTCAAATCACCGATTTCCACTTTGTCAAACGGGTTCACATACACCCCTATGATTTGATCGCAAAAACCTTTGATCAGGTCGACCGGAAAATTATTTAAGGTACCGCCGTCGACATAATAGGCCCCATCGATCTTGACCGGGGTAAACATGCCCGGAAAAGCGGCAGAAGCCAAAATGGGACGAATGAGTTCGCCTTTATGGAACACTTTAAGGGTACCCATCAATATGTCGGTGGCCGTGATGTAAAGCGGCATTTTTAGGATATCGAAATCATCCTGTGGAAAGAAAGGGGTAAAACGATCATAAAATTTTTCGGTATCGACAAAACCCGGCTTGTTCAACGCATATTTTTTAATGGAAAACAGATCGATCGATTTAAAAAAGTCAAAAATGGGTTCCCAACCATAGCCACCGGCATATAAGGCGCCCACGATGGCCCCTGAGCTGGTTCCTGCCACATAATTGGGCTTTATGCCTGCTTCTTCCAGGGCCTTAATGGCTCCGATGTGGGCCATGCCGCGCACCCCGCCCCCTGAAAGTACCAAACCTGTATTCATTCTTGATTTTATTTTACGATTAAAAATAAGGCTCCCTTTTCCAGGCGAAATGGTCAACCCCAAAAGTAATCCCCTTGCTGACCAATATCATTTTAATCCGGAGAAAGCAATGATACATTTGGACTGCGGGAATCTTGTCTTTTGTATGATGGGCCCTTTTGGCAAGAGGACTCCATCATGCATGGCAAAAATGCGAAAAACATTCGGTTTTCACCACGAATTGATACATGATAGCACAATTAAAGGATACTGCCCTTTTCAAACGCGTTTTCGACCACAGCTCGGAGGCGGTCGTCGTTTTGGATATGGACAGTAAAATCATCGGGGCGAACCCTGCGTTCATGCGGCTTTACGGATACGCTCGGGACGAAATCATCGGTCAAAAATTGGCAGATCATATCGACAAAGCAGATCGGATGCCACTCTTGGCCGATTTAATGGCAATAAAGGACCAAAAGACCACCCTGATCACCGCAAATAAAAAAGATGGGGACCGATTGCCGCTGAAGTTGAAATGGATTTCCATACCCCAAAAAGAACAGGCTTTCGCACTGGCCTTTGTTGTACCGCCCAGCGATCATCAAAACGGAACAACGCCACCCGACCATTCGGCCGCCCCGGTGGTTTCGACCAAAAATTCCCTTGACATTCGCAAAAGGGCCCTGAATGCCGCCGGAAACGGTATTTTGATCGCGGATGCGCTCGATCCCGAATTGCCCATCATCTTCAGCAACCCGGCCTTCAGTCGAATGACCGGCTACCGAAACAGTGAGGTTTTGGGTCGAAATTGCAGGTTTTTACAGAATGGTGACCGCGACCAGCCGGCTTTAAAAAAATTGCGAAAGGCACTCAAGAAGGGGGACGCCTGCAAAGTATTGCTACGGAACTACCGCAAAGACGGCAGCATGTTCTGGAACGAACTGACCATTACCCCTGTCTATGACCAAGAGCAAACCTTGACCCATTTTATAGGGGTACAGCACGATGTGACCAAGGAAAAAATGGCCCTGCAACTCAAAGATGAAATTCGTGGCATTTTGGAGAAAATCGCTTCCGACCTGCCGCTCAAGATCATTGCGAAGCAAATTATCAAATCGGCAGAAGCCCACTTTAAGGGCTGCTTGGCCGGCATTTCACTGTTGGATCCGAAAAAGGGGACCCTGCAACACTTGGCCGCCCCAAGTCTGCCCAAAGCATTTGTCAAGGCCATGGAAGGTATGCCCGTTGGTCCGGAGGGCTGTTCCTGCGGCATTTCGGCCCATACAAAGCGGGAGGTCTTCGTACCCGATATCGCAAAAGACCCCAAGTGGATGGATTATACGGCAACAGCCCTTGGGAACAAGATTCGATCCTGTTGGTCGATGCCGATCCTTTCCAAGAATCAGGAGGTTTTGGGCACCTTCACCCTGTATTGCGAATCGCCTAAAATTCCCCTTAAGGCCTATAGGGAAATCATGGCCGATCTTTCACAGCTCACCGCCTTGGCCATCAACCAATACTGGATAAAGAAAGAACTGGATGCCGGTAGGAGAAAAATTGAAAAATATACCAAAACCTTGGAAGGAGAGGTAGTGGCGCGCACCGGGGAACTGAAGGCTACGGTGCAACAATTGGTGGAGAGCAACCTTACTCTTGAAGATCAGATCAGGGAAACCCGGATTGCAGAGGACAAGGCAGAAAGAAGCCAGGCTTTGTTCTCGGCCATCGCCCAAAACTTTCCAAAAGGGATCATTGTGGTTTTCAACCAAAACATGGAAATGGTCTATGTCGAAGGGGAAGAATTGGGGCGATTACATCTGAAAAAGGAAGATTTGGAGGGTAAGCACTTGGGGGAAATCACACAATTTTCAAAAATCCAAACCGAAAATATACAGGCGCTTATAAAGCAAACACTGGCAGGAAAGCACATCACGGACGAGATTGAGTATGAGGGCCATGTGTATTCCATAAATTCGACCCCCCTCCGTTCCGATGAAAATGAAATAATATGGGCCCTCTTCGTTTATCATAATATCACCGATCAAAAATTGGTGCATGAAGAACTGCTCAAGGCCCTGATCAGCGAACGGGAACTCAATGAGTTGAAATCGCGTTTTATTTCCATGGCCTCCCATGAATTCCGTACCCCTTTGAGTGCGATCCTTTCTTCAGCCATTCTCATCGGCAGGCAAAATGAACCCGGTAAGGAAGAGCGGAGGGAGAAACACGTGGCCCGGATCAAGGCGAACGTTAAAAACATGGTCGTGATCCTCAACGACTTCCTCTCCTTGAGCAAATTGGAAGAAGGCAAGGTACTTCCCAGGCCAGAGTTGTTCGACCTGACGGCCTATCTCAAAAACCTGATCGAGGAGATGGAAATCAATAAAAAAGAGGGACAACGATTGGTATTGAAGGCGGCATCCGGTCCGATTTTCATTTGTACCGATAAGAAGATGCTGGGCCATATGATCAACAACTTATTGTCGAATGCCATCAAATATTCGAACGAGAACGAGGAAATCCAATGTTCGGTGACCGATCATCTGGGCCATGCAAAGATCAGGGTGATCGATCAGGGTATCGGTATTCCCGAGGAGGAGCAGAAAAATCTGTTCGAACGATTTTTCAGGGCCGCCAATGTGACCAATATCCAGGGAACGGGCCTGGGCCTGCATATTGTAAAACAATACAGCGAGCTGGTCGACGGCACCATCGATTTTGAGAGTGAAGTGGGTAAGGGAAGCACCTTTACCCTTGAAATTCCATTAAATTTAAAAGAAGATGCAAAAAGTACTGCTTATTGAAGACAACATGGATGTGCGGGAAAACACGGCGGAAATCCTGAGATTGGCGAATTATGAAGTGGCCATTGCCGAAAACGGAAAGCGCGGTATCATCACCGCATTTGAATTTTTGCCCGACATCGTGATCTGCGATATTATGATGCCTGAAATGGATGGGTATGAAG
>JBATHI010000522.1:0-14686 GCA_049666645.1 Flavobacteriaceae bacterium
GTCGGAAAATATAACATCACCGTGAACGCGGTCGCCCCTGGCTTTATCAAATCTGAGATGTCAGATTCAATGCCCCCGGAAGTGGTCGCTGCCGGCATCTCCATGATTCCGGTAAAACGCATAGGCACGCCGGAAGACATGGGGCATGCTTACTTGTTTTTGGCTTCCAAAGAAGCAGGTTTCATCAGTGGTCATACCCTTCATGCCAACGGAGGCGCCTTGCCCATGTAATGGCATTGTGATGGCCTTTGTTAAAGTATTGAATCTTAAGATTAAACATTATTTTATTTATGAATCCAAGAATAAAAAACCAGTTCGATCTAACGGGTAAGGTGGCACTGATCACCGGGGCGAGCAAAGGTATTGGGGAATCCATTGCCCGGGGCCTGGCGGAGTATGGCGCTAAGGTGGTGGTGAGTTCACGCAGCCAGGAGTCGGTGGATGCGGTCGCCAAATCGTTTTGCGACGATGGGTTGGAGGCCAAAGGAATCGCTTGCCATGTAGGAGACGAAGCCCAGTTGGAACATCTTGTTTTAAAAACCGTAGAACACTACGGAGGAATGGATATTCTGGTGAACAACGCCGCCATCAATCCTTTTTACGGAAACCTGGAAGATACCGATAACAGCCTTTTCGATAAGATCATGAACGTGAACGTAAAAGCGGCCTTCACCTTATCCAACCTATGTTTTGGGCATATGAAAAAACGGGGAAAAGGAAGCATCATCAACATTGCTTCGGTCGAGGGCTTGAAGCCGAGCCATGGTCTTGGACTGTATAGTGTGAGCAAGGCTGCGCTCATCATGCTCACCAAAGTACAGGCGGGGGAATGGGGCAAAGCGGGAATCCGATCTAATGTCATCTGTCCAGGACTGATCCAAACGAAGTTTAGCGCCGCACTCTGGAACAATGAAGCCCTTCTTGATCAATTGACCCGACATTTGCCCGCAGGGCGAATGGCACTACCGGATGAAATGGCCGGTTTGGCCTGCTTTCTGGCATCCCCCGCTTCCAGCTATTGCACAGGTGCCGTATTTACGGCCGATGGAGGGCATATGATAGCAGGGGGCTTCAATACTTGAACGAAACTAAATTTAAAAATACAATTGCATGACAGCGGACCCTATGAACGAAAGCGCCCATAGCACCCAATTGGCCCATTTGGCCGACTTAAAGGAATTTGTGGGAAAAGAGTTGGGATTATCGGAATGGATGACGATTACCCAAGAGATGATCGATAGTTTTGGTAGGACCACCGAGGATAACCAATGGATCCACGTGAATCCGGAAAGGGCAGCAAAAGAATCGCCGTACAAGAAACCGATAGCCCATGGCTTTTTGGTGCTGTCGTTGGCTTCCAAATTCTGTTTTGAGACCCTAAAGATAAAGGATGTGGCCATGGGCATCAATTACGGATTGGACCGCGTGAGGTTCGTTCATGCCACGCCCGTGGGGGCCTTGCTCCGGGCCCGGATTTCCCTGATGGCTTTCGACCCCATTGAAGGGGGCGCCAAGTATAAATTGAATATTGTGTTCGAATTGAAAGGGGTTGATAAACCCGCTTGCGTGGCCGAATTCATAGCCCAGGCCTATGCAGGGCCAAAAAAGGACAAAGTGGAAGCCAAAATTTCGGTTCCTCCAAAAGAGGCGAACGAAGCGGTTTTATTTGAAAAGGAAAATGACATTGCCATCATTACCCTGAACCGGCCCGAAAGGTATAATGCCGTAAATGATGATCTCATTCACGGAATCAACGAGGCCATTGCCAGGATAAGAAGGGATGATGATATTCGTGCGGTAGTGATGACAGGTGCCGGCAAGGGGTTCTGCTCAGGGGCCGATTTGGAGGTGTTCGGAAAAATAACGCCGGAAGTGGGCAGGGCCTATCTGACCTCTGTCTACCAGCCGCTCATGCGTAACCTGTTTACCTTGAGGAAGCCAATCATCGGAGCCATCAATGGTACGGCCGCCGGGGTAGGGGCATCCTTGGCATTGGCCTGCGATTTTAGGGTGATGAACGAAAAAAGCGGTCTTCTGTATGCCTTTATCAATATCGGGTTGGGCCCCGATGGGGGCGGGAGCTGGCTATTGGCCCATCAAGTGGGCTATAGCCGGGCTTTGCAGATCGCTATCGAAGGAAAACGAATAGAAGCGGATGAATGCCTGCGCCTTGGACTAACCAATAAACTGGTGTCTGGGGAGGCTTTGCTGAAATCGGCCATGGATTGGGCCCATGAACTGGCCAAATTACCGACATTGGCAGTCGGCATCACCAAAGAAGATATGTTTTATGCCATGGGTAATGGACTGTACGACACCATTGCCTATGAAGCGGAAAAGCAGGTGGCGGCATTCGGCAGCCACGATCTGGTGGAAGGCGTCTCCGCTTTTTTGCAAAAGCGTAGCCCTAAATTCATTGGAAAATGATCGTTTATCCAGATTTGGTTTATAGGTCGTAAGTCGAAAACCCAATAAAAAGAGTAACTGATGCAATTTGAAAACATTTTGGAAAAGGTAATGGCATTCATGCAAGATGAGCTTTTACCCATTGAAGACAGGCTGCGCCACCAGACATGGAATGAAAAACTACCCGCCTTAAAGGGGCTCCGCGATAAAGTGAAGGCTTTGGGGCTGTGGACGCCCCAAATCCCGAAACACTATGGGGGGATGGGACTGAGCGTAGCCCAATTCGGTGCCATTAGCGAAATACTGGGGGCGAGTCCGTATGGCCACTTCTGTTTTAATTGCCAGGCGCCCGACGCCGGGAATATGGAGATCTTGTTGGAGTTCGGCACGGAAGAACAGCAGGAGCAATATCTTTTACCGCTACTGGCCGGTGACATCAGGAGCTGTTTCGCGATGACCGAACCAGACTATGCCGGATCGAATCCTGTGAATATGGGCACTGTAGCCACGAAAAACGGCGGGCAGTACGTGATTGAAGGGCACAAATGGTTTGCCACGGGTGCCGATGGCGCAGCCTTTGCCATCGTCATGTTATTGACCGACCCGGAGGGGGAAAACCCCTACCAGCGTGCCAGCCAAGTAATCGTCCCTACCCATACTGAAGGGTTTGAACTGCTGCGCAATATTCAGATCATGGGGGATGTAGGCGGGGGTTGGGAAAGCCATTCGGAAATTCTGATGACCCAATGCCATGTACCGCAAAGCCACCTTTTGGGAGAAGAAGGTTCAGGTTTCGCCATTGCCCAAAAAAGGTTGGGTCCTGGAAGGATACATCATTGTATGCGATGGCTGGGCATTTGTGAAAGGGCCTTTGGCATGATGTGCGAACGGGCTGCCAAGCGTGAATTGGGCCATGGCAAACGCCTTATGGATCAGCAGACCATCCAGAACTGGATCGCCGAATCGAGGGCCGAAATCAATGCGGCAAGGTTGCTGGTACAGGATGCGGCCCATAAAATAGATACCATTGGGGCCTACCAAGCCAGGACCGATATTTCGATCATCAAATTCTATTGTGCCAAGGTATTGCAAAATGTCCTCGATCGGGCCATTCAGGTGCACGGGGCCTTGGGCATTACCGACGATACCTTGCTTTCGTTTTGGTACCGTCACGAACGCGGTGCGCGAATTTATGACGGTGCCGATGAGGTGCACAAGAGCAGGGTGGCCAAACAGATCTTAAAGCCCTATGTCACAAAATAAGTGGGTGCCAAAACCTCATTTGAAACCCACAATATTATCAATAAAAAAGAAGGGAAGTGCCAAATCACTGGGAAGATAGACCAACCGACATTCGAAAAGGGGAAAGCCTGCCCGTTGCACCATTGGAGCGATTCCTGCAGCAACATTTCTGTACAAAAGCAACGGTATCGATATCCCAATTCCCCAGTGGGTTCTCCAATTTGACCTATAGTGTGGTGTTGGGCAACGAGGAGTACGTTTTGCGGAGACCGCCCATGGGAGCCCATGTTAAATCGGGCCATGACATGAAGCGTGAGTTCGATATCCTATCGGCCTTGGGGCCCACTTATGACAAAGTACCCAACGCTATCCTTTACTGTGAAGATGAAACCATCATCGGCGCACCATTTTACCTGATGGAAAGGGTGCAGGGCATTATCTTAAGGGCCACCATGCCCAAAGAAATGTGGCCGAACGTAACCTTGATGACGGGAATAGCGAACAGTTTTGTCGATGCCTTAGTGGAACTGCATGCCATCGATGTTCAAGAGGTCGGATTGCAATCGTTCGGGAAACCGGAAGGCTATTGCCTGAGACAGGTAGATGGGTGGACCCAACGGTATTTCAAATCCAAGACCGATGAAGTGCCCAAGATCGAAGCATCGGCAAAATGGCTCTTAGAAAATATGCCGGAAGAACCCAAGGCCTATGCCCTGATCCACAACGATTTTAAATATGACAATGTGGTTTTGGACATCAACGACTGGACCCAGATCAAAGCCATCCTGGATTGGGAAATGGCCACCATTGGCAATCCGCTGATGGATTTGGGCACTTCCTTGGGCTATTGGGTGAATCCGGATGATCCAGATTTCATGAAGGCCCTGAAATTGACCCCTACCACCTTGCCCGGGAATTTGACCCGTGAGGCGTTGGTGCAGCGGTATGTGCAAAAAAGTGGAAGAAGCGTTGAAGGAATCCTATTTTATTATGTCTACGGACTTTTCAAAATTGCGGTGATCATCCAGCAAATCTACTGTCGATATAAAAAGGGCGTAACCCAAGACCCAAGGTTCGAAAGGTTGATCGATGGCGTCAAGGTATTGGGGGAGGTGGCCCAACAAGCGATTGCAAAAAAACAGCTCGATAATTTATTTTAAAAGAAATGGGGAATGGAAAATGAAACTCGGGAATTGACCCAATTTAGGAAAGAAACACTTAATTGGTTGGAGGCGCATTGCCCTTTGGCCATGCGAGGGCAAGTCAAGGATATCAACGATCTGTATTGGGGCGGGCGCCATGGGAAATTTCCAACCGATGACCATAAAACATGGTTCGATCGCATGCGCACGAAGGGTTGGATCGCACCGCATTGGGATCAAAAATACGGAGGCGGTGGCCTGTCGGTCAGGGAGCACAAGATTTTGATGGAAGAAATGGCGCGCCTGCGCTGTAAGCCTCCCTTGTTCAGTTTTGGACTGGCCATGCTGGGTCCGGCCCTGCTGAAGTTTGCCACCGAAGCTCAGAAAACACGACACCTCAACGATATCGTCAACGCGAAGATCCGATGGTGCCAGGGCTATAGCGAACCCAATGCGGGTAGCGATCTTGCTGGATTACAGATGAAAGCTGAGGATAAAGGGGAACATTATTTGGTGAACGGATCAAAAATTTGGACCTCTTTTGGCGATTTGGCCGATTGGATCTTTTGTTTGGTGAGAACCGGTTCGGAAGGAAAAAAACAGGAAGGCATCAGTTTCATGCTGATCGATATGGCGTCTGAGGGCGTTGATACGCGACCCATACGCCTGATCAGTGGAAAGTCTCCTTTCACCGAAACATTTTTCAATGATGTTAAGGTACCCAAGGGTAATTTGGTGGGGGAGCTGAACAGCGGTTGGACCATTGCCAAGTACCTGTTGACCCATGAGCGACAGATGATCGGCGGTATCGGGGAAACCGATGAAAAATTGAACACCCTTGAAACCGTGGTCGGGGCCCTGGGATTGGTTGACGGGAAGCTCAAAGATACCATCTTGAGAACTGCAGTGGCAAGGCACGAAATGAACAGGGAGATATTTGGAATGACCATTGATCGCGCCATTGATGAGGCCAAGGCAGGCAATGATTCCGGAGCCCTCTCATCACTTTTCAAATATTATGGAACGGAACTCAATGTCGAAGCGATGGAACTGATCATGGCCGCTTCCGGTAGCGATGCGCTTGTGATGGACGACGGGACCGATAAAAACGGATTTTTGGCGAGAACGTTTTTGAGGAGCAAAGGCAATACCATAGAAGGGGGAACCTCTGAAGTTCAATTGAACATCATATCGAAAAACATACTGGGCCTGCCCACCAAATAATAGACAATAATGCTGACAATCAACGAGGAACAGAAATTGCTGAAGGCATCGGTAAGGGATTTTTTGACAAGCCGATCTCCTGTGGCCGCTTTAAGAAAACTAAGGGATGAAAAGAGCCCGGAAGGCATTGACCGACAACTTTGGGTTGGGATGTGCGAGATGGGTCTGAGCGGATTGACAATTTCGGAAGCATACGGCGGAATCGATTTTGGTTATCTGGGCTTGGGACAGCTGCTCGAGGAAACCGGGCGAACCTTGACCGCTTCCCCTTTGATATCTACGGCGCTGTTGGCCACTACTGCCATTAATCATACAGGAAGCGAGGCCCAAAAAAAATCCTTGCTGCCAAAATTGGCCCAAGGCCAAATGATCATTGCCCTGGCACATGAGGAAAAAGCCCATCATCATCCCAGCCATGTGGCCACAACGGCCAAACTGCAGGGCAAAGGATACGTGTTGAACGGGCATAAGACCTTTGTGTTGGATGGCCATATTGCCGATAAAATTTTGGTAGTGGCCAGAACGGAGGGCAAAGTAGACGAGTCAAAAGGCATTGCCTTGTTCCTCGTCGATGCCGTGGCCAAGGGACTGGTGGTGGAACGTACCCAAATGATGGACAGCCGTAATGCTGCCAAAATAAGTATGGAAAATGTACCGGTCCCCGAAGACCAACGATTCGTATCGGGGAATTATGATACCTTGGTCAAAATATATGATATTGGCTGTATCGGCCTGGCGGCGGAAATGCTGGGCAGTGCCCAGGAATGCTTTGAACGCACCCTTGCCTATTTAAAGGAACGACAGCAATTCGGGGTCCCCATTGGATCCTTCCAGGCCCTGCAGCACCGAGCCGCAAGGATGTTCATCGATATCGAACTGAGCAAATCGGTGGTGATCAAGGCCCTTCAGGCCATTGATAACAACGCCCCGGATTTATCACAGTTGGCGAGTTTGGCCAAAGCCAAGCTGGGGGAAACCATTCAACTGGTTTCCAATGAGGCCATACAGATGCACGGAGGAATCGGAATGACGGATGACGCCGAAATCGGCTTTTTTCTGAAACGCGCAAGGGTAGCCCAACAGCTACTGGGTGATGGCCCCTACCATCTCGACCGTTATGCGAGGTTGAGGGGATTTTAGGGAAGCGGTACCATTATATTCAAAGGATATGCAAGAAAGCAAAAGCACCTACGCAAGCATTGAAATACCCGTTCAATGGGGCGATATGGATGCCGCCCAGCACGTGAACAACACGGTTTATTTGCGATGGATGGAATCGGCAAGGTTGGCACTATTCACAAAATTGAATGCCGGCAAAATGGAATTTGCCGAAATTGGCCCCATTTTGGCCTGGCAAGATTGCAAATATATTTTTCCGGTCACCTATCCAGATACCGTTGTAGTGCAACTTGATGTAACCACACTAAAACACGATAGGATCATCTGTACCGGTAAAATATATAGCAAACGATACAACAAACTGGCCGCCATTTCCAGCAACAGCACCATGGCCTATGATTATCGAAGCGCTAAAAAATCTGCGATTCCAAATGCCTGGATCAAGCAGATCATCGATTTCTATGGCGCCGGTATTTTAGATCATTGAAGCGCTTAGGTTAAGACTCGAATTGGGCGGGCATGGGATGTACCCACGGCCCACGATAGGGCCGCACCAATAAATCGGTCGCCTCGGAATCGTTCAGTACCGTCCTACTTTTTGGATCATAGACCATAGGCCTTTTCAATTCCATGGCCATATTGGCCAAAATACAGCTTGCCGTGGAAATATGGCCCTCCTCAATATCGGCTATGGGCCTTGTTCCATTGTTGATGGCTGCGATAAAATCGAGCATGTGCCTGCGGGTAGCCGGAGCTGCATTGAGCTCATTATCCACTTCGATGAGGTCTTCGGGGTATTGCTCCCTTTCATAGAGTACGTCAAAATGAATGGGTTCCACTTCTTTATCATAAGGAACGAAATCGGCCTGCATGGTACTGCCCGATAAGGTTCCCTTTTCCCCGTACAATTTAAAGGACCATGGATATTGAGGGTCTGCCGACGTGCCCCAGGTTCTATGTTGCCATACACAGTTCAATTCATCATATTCGAAAATGGCCGTTTGCGTATCGGCGATGTTCGATTTACCTTCTTTCTGCACATATATGCCTCCCGTAGCGGTAATTTTTTTGGGCCATCCCAATCCCAACATCCACCTGACGGTATCGAACATGTGCACGCACATGTCACCGGTAATGCCGTTTCCATATTCCATAAACGTACGCCACCATCTTCTATGGGGCAATCTGTCGTAGGGTCGCAAGGGTGCGGGTCCTGTCCACATTTCGTAGTCCAGAAAGTCGGGTACGGGTTGAAGTGGCGGATTGCCGTTGGCGCGCATATGGAAGTAGCAGCACATCTCCACGTGCGAAATCTTGCCTAGGAGACCTGTATCCACAATCATTTTCTTTGCATCGACGAGATGCGGGGTGCTTTTTCGTTGCGTACCTACCTGAACCACCTTATTGTACTTACGGGCCGCGGCCACCATGGCCTCTCCTTCCATGACATCGACGCTGATCGGTTTTTGTACATATACATGGGCACCCGATTTGAGCGCTTCGATGCACTGCAGGGCATGCCAGTGATCGGGGCTTCCGATCAAAACAATATCCAACTTGCCTTCCTCCAGCATCTTGCGGTAATCGGAATATAATTTGGGCATCTTTCCGGACTTTTGTCGCTGTGCAACCTGATCTGCCGTACTCTTCATAAAGTTTGCATCCACGTCGCAGACCGAGATCACATCCACATCGGCGACCTGTATCAGTTTAAAAATATCGCTGGTACCGTACCAACCACAGCCGATAAGTCCAACACGCCAAGGTTTGTCTTTTGGCGTCAGATCAATCCCATAGGAACCAAAAGAGGTGAGTACCATGGCAGCGGTTGTGCCCTTCAAAAAATGGCGTCGGTTGATATATGCGTTTTTGTCTTCCATCGGGTAGCGGTTTTGGTTATGTTGTCTTAAAGATATTGAAAAAATCATTTTGATTCGGCTTATCTACTAAATCAGTATATTTAGGGATTGTAAAACCGTAAGCCATCACGATGAAATTAAGATATTTATTCATTTCGATTCTTGTGCTTTTTTTGGCGCAGTCCGTTTCTGCCAAAGTGGTGCTGCCCCATATCTTTTCCAGCGATATGGTGTTGCAGAGGAATAGCGAGATTACTTTCTGGGGCTGGGGTTTTCCTGGCGAAGAAATTACCTTGGTTATCGGTTGGGATGGGAGTTCCTATCAATTCAAGACCGATAATGCCGCGCATTGGGAATTGAAAGTGGCCACACCGGAAGCAGGAGGTCCCTATTCGATCGAATTCAAGGGCAGCACAAATGCCATATTGCTCGAAAATGTGCTTTTAGGGGAAGTATGGCTGTGTTCCGGACAATCGAACATGGAATGGAGTGCCAACTACGGCATCGACCAAAAGGAGACCGAAATCGCAAATGCAAATTATCCCAACATCCGCTTTTTCAGCATCGACAAGCGTACTTCAAATACCGCGCAGGACGATCTATCGGGGCAGTGGGAAATCTGTTCCCCCGAAACCATGCCCGACTTCAGTGCGGTGGCCTATTTTTTTGCCAGGAGGCTGCAAGGAGAACTCAATGTGCCGATTGGACTCATAGATTCATCATGGGGCGCTACATGTGCCGAGGTATGGACCCCGAAATATGTTTTTGAGACCAATGCCGACCTGAAGGAAGCCGCGGAAAAAGTAGGTCCAAATCCATGGGTGACCACGCAGCCCTCCAGCCTTTACAATGCGCTGATTGCGCCATTGAAGGCCTTCCCCATTGCCGGAACCATTTGGTACCAAGGGGAATCCAATACTGCCAATGCCGATACCTACCAAAAACTGTTTGGAAAAATGATCAGCTCTTGGCGCAACCAATGGGGCACCGATTTTCCGTTTTACTTTGTACAGATAGCCCCTTTTAATTATGATTCCCCGGAAGTAGGTGTTCAAGTAAGGGATGCCCAAAGGCGCACCTTGGAAAGTATCGATAACACGGGCATGGTGGTGGTCAGTGATATATGTACTGTCGATGACATCCATCCACGAAACAAACAAGACGTTGGCTTGCGGATCGCAAACCTCGCGTTGAACCATCATTACAAGGCGATCGATGGGCAAGTAAACGGACCGCTATTTAAGGAGATGAAAATCGATGGAAAACAGGTGCAGGTAATTTTCGACCATGCAAGGGGTTTGACCTCCACGACCAAAAATGTAGGGCCTTTTGAAATGGCCGGTGCCGATGGAAAATTTTACCCGGCCAACGCAAAAATAAAGAACGATATGGTAATCCTATCCAGCAAGTCGGTGAGCGTTCCGGCCCATGTGCGTTTTGCATGGGGTAATACCGAGCTGGCCACCTTGTTCAACGAAGCGGGGTTGCCTGCCTCCAGTTTCACTACCGAAGATTGGTCGCATTGATTTCAAGACCTTATTTTACCGTGAAAATCAGATTCACGGCATAATTGATTCCCATGGTTCACTTACGATTATATGCTTTCATTGTTGTTTTCTTAAGTCTAGTGCTTCTGCCCATAGCCTGTAAGGAAAACGGCAAACCCCAAGAAACCGTGCACCGTTACACCAATGCCTTGGTCACGGAAACGAGTCCGTATTTATTGCAACATGCGCACAATCCGGTCAACTGGCGTCCTTGGAGCCCGGAAGCGCTGGAAGAAGCCGAGAAAGAGCAAAAATTGGTATTGGTCAGTATCGGGTATTCATCCTGTCACTGGTGCCATGTCATGGAAGCCGAAACCTTTGAGGACGAAGAAGTGGCCAAGATCATGAACGATAATTTCATCAGCATCAAAGTGGATCGGGAAGAGCGCCCCGATATCGACCAGGTTTATATGACCGCTGTTCAACTGATCAATGGCAATGGGGGTTGGCCTCTCAACGTTATCACGCTACCTAACGGAAAACCGCTCTACGGCGGTACCTATCATACCAAAGAACAATGGAAGCAGGTACTGACAAAAATCAGTGGGTTGTACATGGAAGATCCATTGAAGGCATCAGAATATGCCGATATGGTAGCGCAGGGTATATCTGAAGCCAACCGAATCATTCCCAGTACCGACTCGGGCAAGCTGACCAAAGAAACTTTGGGTTCCAGCATCAAAAATTGGAAGCCCTATTGGGATACGACCAATGGGGGCGACTCGGGCAGCCAAAAATTCATGATTCCCGTGAATCTCAATTTTTTGCTCGACTATGCCCAATTATCGGATGATGAACCCACGCTTTCCCATGTGAAGTTGACCTTGGATAAAATGGCCCATGGCGGAATCTACGATGACCTTGGAGGTGGGTTTTTCAGGTACAGCACCGATCCCCAATGGAAAGTGCCCCACTTTGAAAAAATGCTCTATGACAATGCACAGGCGATCAGTCTATACAGCAAGGCCTACTCGATTTTCAAGGATGAAGGTTATAAAGACATCGTCTTCGAAACGATCGACTTTTTAAACCGTAGCATGCGGGATAGCCTTGGGGGTTACCACGCGGCAATGGATGCCGACAGTGAGGGGGAAGAAGGCAAATATTATGTGTGGCAGGAGACCGAGCTCAAATCGGCCCTGGGCAACAATTTTGACCTGTTCGCCGCTTACTATGACATTGCTCCGGGCGCTATTTGGGAAAATGGCAACTATGTCCTGCATCGCCCGATCGACGACCAGTCCTTTGCCCAAGAGCAGGGGTTGTCCCTGGCCCGGTTAAAAGAGATAAAATCGGATTGGCGGCAAAAATTAATGGTTGCGAGGGGCAAACGGGTGGCGCCTAGGGTAGATGATAAAATGATCACTTCATGGAATGCATTGATGATCAACGCATTGGTAGATGCGTATAAGGTTTTTGGAGGGGCGGAACAGCTCGATGAGGCGGAAAAGATATATCAATTTTTGGAGGATCACTGCCTTCAGGGCAAAGATTTGGTACATTCCTATAAAGTGGGTAGCCAACAAAAACAGGGCTTTTTGGAAGACTATGCCTTTTTGGCCAATGCCTGTTTGAAACTGTACGGGGTTACCTTTGACCTGAAATACCTGGAAAGGGCACAAAGCCTAACACAGACCGCAAAGCGCTATTTTGCAGACAGCGCTTCAGGTCTGTACCGTTTCAGTCGTGGCGGGGAACTCATTGCCAATATCATAAAGACCGATGATGGCGTGATGCCTTCCCCCAATGCGGTGATGGCCCACACTCTGTTCGAGATCGGCCACCTGCTGTACGATACCGATATGTTGGGCCACAGCCAGGAAATGCTCTCTACCATGGTTCCGTTTATCGAGAAGGCAGCACCGAGTTATGCCCTATGGAACGAGCTTCTGTTGCATCATACCTATCCCTACTTTGAAGTTGCGGTGGTCGGTAACGATGCCAGAAAATTGGTAAAGGCGCTCAACCAAAACTATTTGCCAAATGCCTTGGTGGTCGGTAGTACGGTCAAAAGTGATTTTCCATTGTTCAAGGACCGATATTTTGAGGACGGCACCTTCATCTATGTTTGTCAGGAAACCACCTGTAAGCTTCCCGTGACCACGGTGGAAAAGGCGATTGTCCAAATAAAAAATTTTTAGGGATGGCCCAAGAACGCCGGGGACTGCGTTCGAAATTTTTACTTCCCTTGATCGAATTGCGGCACCGATGCTTGTTTTCATGAAATTTAGTGCGAAAACGGCATTTCTATTTTCCTGTTCAATGAAAAAATGTAACTTATCGTCGCTAAATGAAAAGGAGCGATTAACCGATTAAACCAAAACTATGCAAATAAAGGAATCTTCTGATGTTTATGACGTAATTATTGTAGGTTCGGGAGCCGGTGGCGGCATGGCCACCAAGCAATTGGCCGATGCCGGGCTTAAAGTCGCCGTTGTCGAAGCAGGGCCCTATTTCGACCCTGCCGATCCAAAAACCATGACCCAATTGAAATGGCCCTATGAATCGCCCCGAAGAGGTGCGAACACCGACCGGGTATTTGGGGAATGGGATATGGCCTATGGAGGCTGGGAGATTGAAGGGGAGCCCTATACGCATGAAGAAGGCACCAAATTCGATTGGTACCGCTCCCATATGTTGGGCGGTCGAACCAACCATTGGGGCCGTATTTCCCTACGATTCGGCCCACAGGATTTTAAAGGAAAGGACAAGGACGGGCTGGGCGACAACTGGCCCATAAGTTATGATGATGTAAAACCCTATTACGATAAGGTCGATAAATTGATCGGGGTTTTCGGCACCAATGAGGGCCGGCCCAATGATCCCGACGGCTTCTTCCTGCCCCCGCCAAAACCGAGGTTGCACGAACTGTTCTATATACAAGGCGCTAAGAAGACGGGCATACCGGTGATTCCGAGCAGAATGTCGATGCTCACCAAAAAAATAAACAACGATCGTGGGGTCTGTTTTTATTGTGGCCAATGCGGCCGCTCCTGTTCGGTCTATGCCGATTTTTCGGCGGGCAGCTGTTTGATTTTCCCGGCACAGAAAAATGGTGGCCAGGTGAAGATTTTCGTTAATTCAGTGGTGCGTGAGGTAACCACCGATGAAGAAGGCAAGGCAACCGGCGTATCCTACATCAGCAAGGACGACCGTAAGGAATATAAATTAAAGGCAAAGGTGGTCGTATTGGCGGCGTCGGCCTGTAGTTCGGCGCGAATCCTCCTCAATTCAAAGAGCAAGCAGCACCCCAACGGTTTGGGCAACAGCAGCGATGTGGTGGGCAAATACCTCCATGATTCCACCGGAAGCAGTCGGGCGGGATTTATCCCCGGCCTCATGAACCGCGATATTTCCTATAACGAAGACGGCGTTGGCGGCATGCATGTATACACCCCATGGTGGGGCGATAACACCAAATTGGACTTCCCCCGCGGCTATCATATCGAGGTTTGGGGCGGAATCGGTATGCCGAACTATGGATTTGGATTCAATCCGAACGAGTTCAATAAATTTTTTGGACTGGGCGTTGGAGGTTATGGGGAAGGCTTAAGGAACGATGTCAAAAAATACTATGGCTCCGTCATCGGATTCGGGGGCAGGGGAGAACCCGTTGCCCGTAAAGACAATTATTGTGAGATCGACCCCACCACGGTGGATCAATTTGGTATCCCCGTTTTGAAATTCAACTACAAATGGTCCGATTATGAGAAAAAACAGGCCAGGCATATGCAACAGACCTTTGAGGAACTGATCCACAATATGGGAGGCGAGCCCTTGGGCGACACCCCGACCAAAGAAGAAGATTATGGTTTGATAGCCCCTGGGCGGATCATCCACGAAGTGGGTACCACCAGAATGGGCGATGATCCCAAAACCTCGGTGACCAATAAGTACCAGCAATTACACGATGCGAAGAATGTATTCATCGTCGATGCCGGTCCTTTTGTTTCCCAAGGAGACAAAAACTGTACCTGGACCATCTTGGCCCTGTCTTGGAGGGCTTCCGACTATATTATCGAACAATTGAAACAACAAAATATCTAAAAGATGGATAGAAGAAAAAGTATACAGACCAGTATCCTTGGCGCTGGTGCCGGCGCTGCCGGCCTCGCACTTCACGGTTGCAAGACCGATGGGCCTACCC
>JBATHI010000523.1:0-2039 GCA_049666645.1 Flavobacteriaceae bacterium
GCCCTTCCCTACGCACTGCCCTGCCAAGGAGGTACCTGCGGTCCTGGGAACAAGACCGATTCCATTTTTTGTGGCAAATGCGATCAAGGTTTGGATATCCGTAATCGTTTTGGGATATACCACTGCCATGGGTACCATGCGATAGACGGAAGCATCCGTGGCATAGAGTGCAGTCGATAAAGAGTCATCAAGAAGTTCGCCCTCGAGCTTCTTTCTTAATTCATTCAGCATTATATTTTCCAAGTTAAAAACAATTTTTGCCGTAAAATTAAGTTATTAATGGCTGTGGTAACTAAACAAACATTACCTTTTTAAATCAGAACCAAAAATTTGAACAATTATGAAAATGTTAAAAACATTATCCTTCATTTTATTTTTGACCGCTGGCGTGGCCAATGCACAGGAAATCTCTGAGCATGCCCTTGGGCTAAGGCTTGGTGATAGTGATGGTTTCGGCGCTGAAATCTCATACCAAAAATCGGTTGGTCGCACCAACCGTGTAGAAATCGATTTCGGCTGGCGCGACAGTCGCGCATACGACGCTTTTAAACTCACTGGTATTTACCAGTGGGTTAGACCCATTGATGGCGGCCTTCAATGGTACTATGGTGTTGGTGGTGGCTTGGGGAGCGTCGATTTTACACCGACCAGCAGAAACAATGAACCATTTGAGCCGGATGGCGGCCTCTTTATTTTTGCTGCAGGGGATATCGGTATCGAATATCTTTTTGATTTTCCCCTTTTATTGTCCTTGGATTTCAGGCCCGAACTTGGGCTATTGGGGTATGGGGATTTTTCAGATAATTTCGATTTTGATATTGCACTAGGTATCCGTTATCGCTTTTAAATTTTCCTTGTTTTAAAAATAGTACGGCCCTTGCTTGTTAAAAGCAGGGGCTTTTTTTATTTCACCCATATCATTACCTTTGGACCGAAATAAAAAAAACTGATGAAAAGAATTTTTTGGGCTTTGGGCATCACCTTGGCCATTGCGTCTTGCGGAAAAAAAACCGACGGATTTACCATCACGGGGACCTTGAACGGTGAAATGGAAAACGGAACCCAGGTGTTCCTGAAAAAAACCGATGAGAACAACCAACCTGTAGATGTGGACACTACCACCGTACAGGACGGCAGATTTGTATTTACCGGAAAGGCCGACCTACCCGAACTGCAATATATCTTTGTAGACCAACTCCCTGGATATACCGCGGTAGTGGTGGAAAATGGTGAGATTGAGCTCACTGCCAACAAGGACAGCTTGGGTTTGGCCACCATCAAAGGCACCGAACAGAATGACATTTTTGCCGACTATATTGTCAAGTCCCAGAATATTTCCAAAAGGGCCCTCTCCATCCAACAAGACATGCAACGTGCGAACACGGAACGCAACGAGGCCAGCATATCGGCGCTTCGGGAAGAAATGAACGAACTCCAGGAGGAATACAAAAATTTCGAATTGGATTATATCAAGAACAATCCGAATGGCCTCATTTCTGCCCTATTGATCGATAGGGCCTTGGCGTCGAGAGTGGTACCCGCTATCAAAATCAGGGAACTGTACGACGGCCTCTCCGAAAAAATAAAGGAGACCAAAGCGGGAAAAGAAGTTCTGGAACGCTTGATCGAATTCGAGAAAAAGGAAGCGCAGGGTAAAAGTACCGAGGTGGGTGCGGTCGCCCCCAACTTTTCTGCTCCAGACCCGAATGGCAAGCCATTGGCGCTCAACGATATCAAAGGGAAGGCGACCTTGGTCGATTTTTGGGCAGCTTGGTGCAGGCCTTGCCGGGCTGAAAATCCGAATTTGGTTAAGGTTTACGAGAAATACCACAATAAGGGTTTGAGCATCATCGGGGTGTCATTGGACCGGAAAGCGGAGGATTGGAAAAAAGCCATTGCAGATGACGGCCTGACCTGGAACCATGTTTCCAACATCGCCTATTTCGACGATGCCATCGCCAAACTTTACAGCGTGGATGCCATACCAGCAGCATTTCTACTCGATGAAAACGGGGTCATCGTTGCCAAAAATTTAAGGG
>JBATHI010000524.1:0-12555 GCA_049666645.1 Flavobacteriaceae bacterium
GTGCTCGGGGCATTGGGATTGATGGTGGTCCTGGGAACGCTCATTGGGCTAATACCTGCCCAACGGGCCGTAAGTATAAAGCCCATTGATGCATTAAGGGAAGAATAAACTGAAAACCAAATAGCTAATCAAATACACTTTAAAATGAACAAAATCGTAAAATATGTGCTCATCGGATTATTGGTGCTCGGGGTACTTTGGGCCGCTGCTTTTTTTATCAAATCAAACAGCAAGTCGTCCATCACTTATGAAACCCAAAAGCCTTTCATTTCCAGTATAGAAAAGAAAACGGTGGCCACGGGCAAGGTGATCCCAGAGGACGAGGTGGAGATAAAACCACAGATATCCGGAATTATAGATCAGATCTTCCTGGAAGAGGGTGTCAAGGTAAAAGCGGGAGACCTGATCGCCAAAATCAAGGTTGTCCCCAATGAGCAGTCGTTGAACCAGGCCAGCGGGAGGGTAAGAACCGCCCAGTTGTCATTGGGCAATTTGAAAATCGAATACGACCGCAATAAGGCCCTGTTCGAAAAAGGGGTGATTTCAAGCCAGGATTTCAATACCCTCAAACTGCAATTTGAACAGGCCGAACAGGAACTGAAGAATGCACAGGCCGATTACCAGATCATCCGCCAGGGATCGGCAGGGGGATCTACCACTGCCAATACCAATATTCGGGCCACCGTATCGGGTACGATCTTGGAAATCCCCGTGAAGGAAGGGGATCAGGTGATTCAGAGCAACAACTTTAACGATGGCACCACAATAGCCTCTATCGCCGATTTGGGCAAAATGATTTTTGAAGGGAAGGTAGATGAAGGGGAGGTCGGAAAATTACAGGTAGGGATGCCTTTGAAGATCAGCCTTGGGGCCGTGGAAGGGAAGGAATTGGACGCCAAATTGAAGTTCATCGCCCCAAAAGGCCTCGAAGAGGCCGGAGCGGTACAGTTCAAGATCGAAGGGGACGTGGAGGTAAAGGATGATATTTTCATCCGTGCAGGCTACAGTGCCAATGCCTCTCTGGTCTTGGAGAAAAAAGACAGTATATTGGTGATTCCCGAAGCATTGCTGCAATTCGACAAGGACACTGAAAAGCCTTATGTAGAAGTGGCGGTCGGAGACGCAAAAGAACAAAAATTCGAACGCAAAGATGTCGAGATCGGTATTTCCGACGGAGTGAACGTGGAAATCATTTCCGGAATTACAGAAGAAGATCAGGTGAAGCAATGGAACAAGACCGAGCCGATCAAGAAGGGCGACGATGAGGAGGAAACCTCTGGGGACGGCAGCGAATAGTAAAAAAACATCAATCAAGCAATAATCAAAAAACAATCAAATGAATGTTAAACTAACGGCACTACTACTGGTATTATCCATAGGGCTGGTCTCGGCCCAGCAAAAAAAATGGACCCTTGAAGAATGCGTCGTCTATGCGGTGGAAAATAACCTCAGCATTGAACAGTTCGAACTCGATCTGGAAAATGCCACCATCGACCGATCGGATGCGATAGGGGGCATGCTTCCCGATTTGAACGGGCAATTCAGCATCTCGGGGAATACGGGGCTATCGTTCGACCCTACCACCCAAAACCCGGTAACGACCACCATCCTTGCCTCTTCTGGCAACCTTACCACTTCCATCAATCTTTTCGATGGACTGCGCAACATCAATCGATTGCACAGGGCCAAGCTCAATGCCATCGCGAATCAGTACCGCTTGGACAATTTAAAGGACGATATTCGTTTGAACGTGGCCAATGCCTATCTTGCCATCCTTTCCAACAAAGAGTCCCTGAAAGTGGCAAAGGCACAATATGCCGTAACCGAACAGGATTTGAAACGGACTAAGGAATTGGTCGATTCCGGGGTTTTGCCCCAGGGGGACTTGCTGGAAATTGAAGCCACTGCCGCAGGACAACAACAACAGATCGTCAATGGCACCAATTTGGTGCTGATTTCAAGGATTAACCTGGCACAATTGCTGCAGATCACCGATTACGAATATTTCGACATTGCCGATGAGGCCTTTGATGTGCCACCGAGCGAGGTGACCCAAAATTCCCCAAGGGCCATATTTGAAAAAGCATTGACTTTTAGGAACGACATCAAATTCTCGGAATATAATGTGGAACTGGCCAAGAAAGATCTTCAAATTACCAGAGGGTCACTGTATCCTACTTTGGGTGCATTTTTCAATTACAATACGCGTTACTCCGACCAGAATTTTGATCCGGTGACCGGAAACCTAATCGGTTTTAAAGACCAATTATACCTCAACGATGGTATTTCCTACGGCGCACAATTGAATATTCCCATATTCAATGGTTTTAGCGTAAACAACAATATCAAAAGGTCAAAGATCGGTGTCAAAAGGGCCGAATTGCAGCTGTTACAGGATAAATTGGACCTGGAAAATACGGTAAACCAAGCCTATGTCGATGTGAACAATTCCGCCATGGCCTATGAGGCCGCACAGAAAAGCTTGGAAGCCCGTCGTTTGGCATACCAGTACAGCAAAGATCGATATGAATTAGGCGTATTGAACGCCTTCGATTTTAGCCAGGCCCAGGCCAGGGTCGATAATGCCGAAGCGGAAGTCATCCGTACCAAGTACGACTATATTTTTAGGATAAAACTTCTGGAATTTTTCTTCGGGATTCCCATTGAATTGAATTAGTGAAGCGATAGCGCCAATGGCCCTGATTTTAAACATAGAGACCGCTTCTGCCAACTGCTCGGTCGCTTTGGCCAAAGACGGCGTCCTGTTGGCGATCATGGAAGAGGACACGCCCAAGTACTCACATTCGGAGCAATTGCACGTTTTTATTCAAGACGTGCTTACGGAGGCAAAATGTGATCTTGGGGAACTTGATGCCATTGCGGTGAGCAAGGGTCCGGGATCCTATACCGGACTGCGTATCGGTGTGTCGGCAGCAAAGGGCCTCTGTTTTTCGTTGAACCTTCCCCTGATCGCCATCCCTACCCTTGAAAGTATGGCCCAACAAGTGAGCGGGGGGGACTTTATCATTCCATTGTTGGACGCCCGCCGTATGGAGGTGTACTCCGCAGTTTTTGATAGAGAACAACATAGGGTAAGGGAGACCAGGGCCGAAATAGTGGATGAACATTCCTTCAAAGAATTCCTTCAAAAGGGAAAAGCCGTATTGTTGGGTAGTGGGGCCGAAAAATGCATGGAAGTGCTCTCGGGACCCAATGTGGTCTTCAATACCAAGGCGGTACCTTCTGCCAGGGAAATGGCATCCCTCTCCTATCAAAAATTCCTCAACAAGGAATTTGAAGACGTCGCCTATTTTGAACCATTTTATTTAAAGGACTTTTTGATTACCAAAAAGCAGGCTTGACCATCGAAGCAGTTCCCTAGGATTTTGTCCTTATCCAAAAATTCGATTGCGTTTTGCTTGTCATTGTAGCGTACATCACGCACATCGTCACTGCCAAAAATACTGGAGACCATACCTTTAGGACTACTGGTCATTGGACCATCGCCATTAAACAAGTTTCAATACAACCGATAGCGGTTGCGGTTTTTTGCCCAAAAGCATGAACTGTAAAAAGAAAGTAAGTCTAACTTTTTATATTGAATATCTCAGAAAACAAGTATCTCTTTTTTTGGACAATGGTTTCAAAGACCCAAACTGCTACCACCTCCACTGCTTCCTTTTTTAACAGGGGGCACGATACTGTTATAATAGTCGAGCAGTTGCACCACATCTTCCTCTTTGCCAAGGTTCAAACTGTATTGGGAAACAAACTTTTTGAGTTCGGAAGTGTTGCCACCGATGGCCTTTAGCACATTTCTTTTGTTCAGTTTGATCAATTGGGCGGGGGCATCCCCTTTTTTGATGTAGAATTCCGAAATATCCAAATAGGCTGGAGGATCGTAGGTGTCGTAGCCGTTATCGGGTTTTTCGGCCTGCCTGAACTTTTTCTTGGGCTTGAACAGGAGCACGGTCTTGCCTACATTGAGCGGATTAAAATAGCCTTCTTTCACACGATTTCCATCCTTGTAATCGAGCACGGCATAGGTCTTCCCATCAAAGGTGGCCCAGATGTTTTTCCTTCTCAAAAGTTTGCGGGGCTGCTGGTTGTTGTCCAATAGTTCCACGGCATCGTTCAGTGCATCATAGCGCATCAAGGCCGCGGTCTGTTGGGTTCCATTGATTATGGTTTCCCCTGCTTTGTAAAGCTCGTTCATATAACGGGAACCTTCTATGGGAACCTCCCTGATCACTATTCCCGCCTGGGTATCGGTAGTGATCCCATCTCCATTGCCGTTGGTCTGTCCATATGAAAAGGCAGTACCAAGCAGCAGAATCATTAACATTTTTTCCATGACTTAGTATTTAGTGTTACTTGAAGATAGCAAAAACCGTGCTAAAAATCAAAGTGTTACAAATTTTGGGATTTTATTGTGCCTTTAACTTATTTGAGGCCGTGGACCACCCGTTGCGGGAAAGGAATTTCTATGCCTGCCGCGTCGAAACGGTGCTTGGTTTCTTCCATGACATAGAAATGGGCATTCCAGAAATCCTCGTTTTTAACCCAGAAGCGCAAGGTAAGGTTCACGGAACTATCGGCCAATTCGCCAACATATACTTCAGGGGCGGGTTCTTTTAAGATGTTGCTTTTATCTGCGCAGATCTGAAGCAGGATTTCCTTAGCCTGTTTGATATTTGATCCATAACCGATTCCGACATCAACCTTATCACGGCGGGTTGCCTCTGTGTTGTAATTGATGATGTTGTTGTTGCTCAATTGGCCGTTTGGGAGGATGGCGACCTGATTGCCGAAGGTATTGAGCTTGGTGGTAAAAATCGTGATTTCTTTAACGGTACCCTCAACGCCCTGTGCCGAGATAAAATCCCCGACCTTGAAAGGTTTGAAGATCAAGATCAATACGCCACCCGCAAAATTGGCCAGGGAACCTTGAAGTGCCAAACCTATGGCCAAACCTGCGGCACCGACAATGGCTACCAACGAGGAGGATTTGACCCCCAGTTGGGTAATCACCAACACAAACAATAAGGCCTTAAGGGCCAAGCTGATAAAGCTTTGTAAAAAGGATTCCAAGGCAAGATCATAATCTTTCTTTTGGAAGAACTTATGGACCATCCTATTGATGAACCGCACGATCCAAAGACCGACCACGAAAATGAGGGTCGCGGTCACTAGATTGGGGAGGATTTCCCAAATTAGAGCAATGCCTTTGTCGATGTATTCCTGGTATTTGGAAATTTCTTTCATAGGGGTTGAAGTTTGGATTTGAAACCTAACAAAATTAATTCCGGGCATCAACAAATATCGTTTAAATTCTTGTTAAAATTATGGCTTCAGGCTGGCCTGCAACTGTTTCAAAGCGACCGATACCGCTTCGATGGGTAACTGGCAGCTGCCGCTTTCACAGATATAGATCAGGGTTCTGCCCTCCACATATCGATCTTTTAAAAGCGCCAGGGAACCACCCTTTCGGGAGCCGGTGAAGAGCGTATGGGGTAAATAGTGTTGGCGTAATTGACCTGCCTTCTCGGTATATTGGGGACCTACTATGGCCACTTCATGGAACGGAAGGTTAAATAGCAGCGCCAATTGGAGCCAATTGGCATGGCTTTGGGCATTCGTCGGGAATTTGACCTGTATGTTGACAAGCATCTCCGTGGCCAGCACCTTATAGGCCTCCAATGGGTAATAGTGCGAGAGACGGAACAGGTTTTTGGCCATGATCGAGTTCGAGGCCGGAATCACGTTATCGGCGGTTTCAAGGGTCCTTCGTATCAGAAAATCATCCTGTTTTTGGGTAAAATAAAACAGTTTGCTCCCCGAATCATGGAAGTGCTCCAGACAATATTCGGTAAGTGACCTGGCCTTGGTGAGCCAGGGCTCTTCAAAAGTGACCTCATATAGGGCCATATACGCCTCGATGACCGCGGCATAATCTTCGAGATAACCGTTGATGTTGCTTTTGCCGTTTTTGTGGTTGTGCAGGAGGCCACCTGCTTTGGTGGTCATATATCTTTCCAGGAATTCGGCATTTTTTAGGGCCAGATCGAGGTAAGCTTCGTTGCCGAGATAGCGATATGCGTCGACCAGCCCTTTGAGAATCAAGCCGTTCCAGGAAGTAAGTATTTTATCGTCCAATCTGGGCCGTTTCCTTTGGTCGCGATGCTTTTTTAATATTTTAAGGCAAGCATCGACGATTTGCCTTAATGGTTCGATCCCGATGCCATGTTTTTTCGCGATCTCCGCTTCGGTGGCATCCCTGATCAGGACATAGTTATCATGTTCCCAAAGGCCGTAATCGTTGATGCTGTAATAATCTTGGAAGACGTTGAAGTCTTCTCCCAATAATTCCTGTAGCGTTTCGAACTTCCAAACATAAAATGCGCCTTCCTCCAAAATGCCCGCCTCGTTGAGGCTATCGGCATCCAAGGCGGAATAAAATCCGAAGGAGTCAGCCATCAATTCGGCCTTGACGAAGTTGATCGTACGCACCACCGTTTCCCGATAAAGATCACTTTTTGTAGCGGCATAGGCCTGCGCATAAAGGCTCAGGAGTTGGGCATTGTCGTACAGCATTTTTTCGAAATGGGGCACATGCCATTTGACATCCACCGAGTACCGGGAAAAGCCGCCGCCTACATGGTCGAAAATCCCGCCCCATGCCATCCGCCTTAGGGTGGTATGTACATAATCGAGGATTTTGGAATCGCTCTGCGCAGTCCCGAAGTGCAATAGAAAATTAAGGTTCACCGGCATCATGAATTTGGGGGCACGCTTGTATCCGCCCAAAAAATCATCGAAATGATGCGACCAATCTTTCACGGCCTCGACCAGCTGCCCCATGCCATACATTTCGGTATTGGTTTGGTGCTCCACCAAATTGATGGCCTTAATGCCTTCCGCCATCTTCCGGGCGTAATCGAATGTCTTTTCCGGTTCGTTTTGATACAGTGCTGCCAGATGTCCCAGAACATCGATCCATTTTTCTTTGGGGACATAGGTGGCCCCCCAGAACGGACGGCCATCGGGCAGGGCCACTATATTCAGTGGCCAGCCGCCACTGCCTGTCATCATTTGAAGCGCATCCATATAAATATGATCTACATCCGGACGTTCTTCCCGATCTATTTTGATGTTGATAAAATGCGAATTCATCGTCTTTGCCACCTCGGAATCTTCGAAACATTCGTGTTCCATGACATGGCACCAATGGCAGGCGGCATAACCAATACTGATGAGCAAGAGCTTATTTTCTTTTTGGGCCCTTGCCAAGACCTCCGGATGCCAACCTTCCCAGTTCACCGGATTGTGCGCATGCTGCAATAGATACGGACTGGTTTCATGGATCAGGGCATTGGTGAAATTAGGCTTCATATTGGTATTTTTTGCAAATGTTGCAGGGCATGCAGACCACTGACGGGATGAGAACGATGCTTCTGCGAATGTAAACAAAACAAAAAAGCACCGGTCGGGAGACAGATGCTTTCGTTTTATGCTGACACGGTTTTATTTCACTTCAAAGGTAATTTTGACGTTTACCCGATAATGCTCGATTTTGCCGTGGTCAACCGTTGCACTTTGCTCGTGCACATATACCGAACGAATGTTTTTTACCGATTTTGAGGCTTCCGCTACCGCATTCTGTGCAGCGTCTTCCCAACTTTTATCGGAACTGGCCAAGATTTCAATTACTTTAAGAACTGACATATGATTTTAATTTTTAGGTTCCCCACAAGATAATAAATATAATGGTCATATTACAGGACGGCCCGTTTCCATCAGCCGTTCAGGGCCACTACTTCGTTGACCTTGTCGCCCATCATGTTCTTGAGCATGGTCTCTATGCCATTTTTCAGCGTATAGGTAGAAGACGGACATCCACTGCAGGCGCCCTGAAGAATGACATTCACCCTTTTGCTCTCAACCTCATATGACTGAAACAAAATGTTGCCCCCATCACTTGCCACCGCCGGTTTCACATATTCTTCGAGGATATCGATAATTTGTTTGGAGGTATCATCCAAAACTGCGGTTTGGCCATTTTTGGTGGGTGCGGCTTTGGCCTTTTGCACAATGCTTTGGGTGCTGGCCACTTCCTTGCCATCCGCGATGAAGTTGCGAATGAATTCCCTGATTTCCAATGTGACTTCCTCCCATTCGGCCATGTCGTACTTGGTCACCGAAACGTAGTTTTCGTCCATGAAAACCTCCTTGACGAAGGGAAAATGGAACAATGCTTCAGGAAGAGCGGCATCCTTGGCATCATCTATATTCTTAAATTCCAATGCGGTGGGTACAATTTTTCGGCTCGCCACAAATTTCATTACCGAAGGATTGGGCGTTACTTCGGCATAAACGGTAACGGCGACTTTCTTGACCATTTCCGCTTCCACAACCACCGGCTCCCCGGCATTGAGATATTCTACCAACTGCTGGGCAACTTCGTCTTTTACATCATCCCATTCCACGATGCCATATCGTTCCAGTGCAATAAAATTTCCAGAAATATAAACGGTTTTGATAAATGGAAGGTAAAACAGTTGTTGAGCCAAGGGCGAATTTTTGGCCTCATCAATGTTTTTATACTCATAATTTTGATGCTGGGTAAGAAAGTGGTTGGTCTCAAATTTCAATATCGACGGATTGGGGGTTTCCTTCACCGTGATCACGTATTCCTTCATAACAGTTTATTTTAAGCAAAAATACGATGAATTTCCTATTTGCCCACCATATAATAATGTGGTATTTCAACCGTTATACTTTATGTTTAGTCGATATAATACATTCCCTTGACCTAGATGAGATATCGTTTGTTAGTTGTGCTTTCGGTTTTTGCCTTTGGTTTTCAAACCAATGCACAGGAAGGAATCCCCGTATATTTTGATTATTTGGCCGATAACTATTATTTGGTTTATCCATCCATGGCCGGAATAGGGGAAGGTGGAAAAATCAGGGCTACGGTTCGCAAACAGTGGTTCGATGTTCAGGATGCGCCCAATTTGCAGACCTTGAACGCACACTTCAGAATAGGGGAAACCAATAGCGGGGTTGGGGCAATCATCTTTAATGACGCCAATGGTTACCATTCCCAAACAGGGGTGAAGCTCACCTATGCCCACCATTTAAAACTGGGAGGGGATGCAAGGTACCTCAACCAGGTCTCCTTTGGGATCAGCCCCACTTTACTGCAAACAAGGTTGGATGAGAGTGAATTTCTATCGCCTGGCGGCATTGTGGATCCCGCCATTTCCGGTACCAATATCAGTGCCGCATATTACAATGTAGACATCGGGATGTCGTATAACCTGATGGAATTCTATGCGCATTTTGCCACCCTTAACGTATTGGCCACCGAAAGAAGCCTCTACCGTGTGGGCAGGTTAGATCCCGCGAACGTGCCGGTGGTTGACAATCTTAGGCGTTATCTGCTTTCGGCGGGATATATATTTGGAAGGAATGAATGGCAGGTAGAGCCCTCGATACTTTTTCAAATGACCGATTTTACCAAGGAGAAAACCATCGATATCAATGCCAAGGTATATAAGGATGTGGATTTCGGTCGTATTTGGGGCGGTCTTTCTTATCGAAGGAGCTTTGATGGTGCCCAATTTGTTGATGGCAGCTCATTCGGGGAACAAAGACTGCAGTTGTTCACCCCGATCATAGGGGCCAATATCAGTAACTTCATGGTTTCCTACAATTACTCTTATCAGTCCGGTGCCATACGGCTTTCCAATGGTGGCTTTCACCAGATTACCCTTGGATATGATTTTGGCCAGACCGAACGCAAGTACGATTGTTATTGCCCTGCGGCCCAATGATTAAATGGGCCAACCCCCGTTGAAGAAGCGGCCCATTCCTGATATCACCCTTTTTTAAAGAATTCAGACCAATCTAGTCCCAGCTAAAATCTTTTTTGGCAGCTTGTTTCTTGATGGCTTCCAGCATGGCACTTTCCAGCTCGCCCTTGGTCGCTTCCTTTTGATTTTCCAGGAGGTATGCTTCCCGTTTGGCATTCAGCGATTGTATCTCTGCTTGGATCTTGCCGCGTTCCGACTTCTTTTCGTTGATAAAGGCTTCGATTTCGGGTCTTGACTTATCTTTCAAGCCTTCGGGCAATTGATCTTTATCGATTTTTGCCACATTGAAACCGGGCTTTTCCGAGGCGTCGATCAAATCCCATGATTCGTTTGCATATAAGCTTGAACTTTTGCTCACCGCCCTTTTTACGGCTACCGACGGTTCCATTTCCATGGCATTTTCATCTTGGGCGCTTTGTTGGTTTTGCTTTGCGGCGCCCAGGGCACCATAGGAAATATAGGTTTTATTCAATTTGCCGTTGAGCTTGATGATGATATCGTCGTAGGGGGTGCTGATGTGGACCAACTGACGGTTATGGTCAATGGCCATATATTCCCCTCCGGTAAGCATGGCGCCGTCCTTCCAATGGCTATGGATGCCTTCTTCATAGCTGCCACAAAAAATGGTATTGACCATTACATCCTTTTCCTTGGCGTTCAATACGGCCCCTTTATAGGAGAGCCTGCCCTGATCGAACGGTTCGTTGCCTGCGATGAAGATCATTTTCAAGTTATCGGGATTCCTGCCCCAATCGAGTTGCTTTAAAGAAGTTTGTATCACCTCCCCGCAATATTCTTCCCCTCCATTGGTCGACAGCGAAAAAAGCTTCTCTGAGATTTCATCAAGGTCCCTGCTGAAGCCAAGTACCTGTTGGATGTACCCTTCTTGGGCGGAAAGGTTGTCGTTGCCATATTGATAGAGTGCAATTTCCAACCTTGGCCGGCCCTCATCACCGCATCTGGCATGCGTGAACTGGTTCACGATATCCCAAAGTTGGGCTTTTGCCTGGTTGATCAAACCATCCATACTATTGCTGGTATCCAGCAACAATGCTATTTTGACGGTTTGGTCAGAGGTTTTCGTCGCCTGTCCGGAGGGTGGTGTTTGCATTGTGCGCTGATTGCTGTCGTAGGTTGCCGAGTCGGCAGGGGCAGCGGCGGTCATCATCAAGGCCGAGGCGATAATGGCCAAATGTCGGTTTACTTTTTTCATCTTGTTTCTAATTTAAGGGTTATTAATTTTGTGGGTTTAAAGCCGTTTTCTTAAGAGATCTTTGGCTTTCTTTCACCTATAAAACTAGGTTCAAACTTTTTCATAAAAAACCACCATTGAGGGAACGGGCCATTTTGAAGGGTGACCGTGCCCTTTGATCGCGTAAAGTGCAAAAAAGCCCCGCTAAAGGCGCCGTCCGTCGATTTTCCATATTTTTTTGTGCCATTTAAAACTGCTAAGTTTACAAGGTGTTAGCTTTTTTATGGCAAGGATGAAACATTTAATTGTGCTATTATTATTGGTCACTTTTACCATGTACTCCCAAGAGGATCGGGAGGAAAAGGACCATCAATCGATCCGGGCCGATCGGGAGCAAACGATCGATGTTTCCCAGCACCAAATACTTTTGGATTCCGCCAGCTATTTCAAGAAGGTCAGCATTGAGAAAAGTATCGATTTCATTACCCAATCCATTGCCGGTCTGGGGAACATGGCCGATAAAAAACTACTGGCGCGGTCGCTCACCATGTTGGGGGAGGTCTACCAACACCATGGCCAGCTCGACTTGGCCATTGGCAGTTACCAGGATGCCCTGAAAGCCGACAAGACGATGGGCACCGCCCTGCTCCTTGGAAAAGCCCATATCTTGAATGCCAACTATCTGGAAGCGGAAACCTTATTAAAACCCTTATTGGAACAAAAGACATGGATACCCTACCAAAAGGTGGTGGTGTATGAGTTGCTCGGTGACGCCTATTTGGGCCAAGATCGAAGCGCCGATGCGGTAGCCTATTTTGAAGAAGGGTTAAAGATTGCCCAGCTTCAGCGGATTGCCCCAAAAATGGCCGACCTCAATTCCAAGATTGCGGATGCCTACGCCAAGGAAGGAAAAAGCGTTGAGGCGGAAGGCTTCTACGGCAATTCCCTAAAATTGGCCGCGTCACAACCCCCGCAACGATCTATTCAGGAGAAAGAAAAGGTGGCCGACTTTTACAATAAAAAAAGCAGGTATCCCGAAGAAATCGATTTACGGAAAAAGAGCTTGGATGAACTTCAGAAAATTGGGAAATCTGCAAGTTCGGGCGCTGCAATCGAAATCGAGGCCGATACCATCACGGCACAACAGATCAATTTTAAGATCGCAAAGGCCTATATCGCACAGGAACGCATGGAGGAAGCCATTCCCTATTTGGAAAGAAGCATAGTGGAAGCCGATGCGGAAGACGATCTGGTAGTGCAAAAAGACGCTACCCGAAAACTTTCGGAGGTTTACGCGCTCAAAGGGGATTATACCAATGCGCTGAAAACCTATCAAGCCTATGTATCGGTCGTGGATACCCTTTATGTGCGAAAGGAACAGGAAATTATGAGGGCGGCACGCTTTAACCGGGAAATCGCCGCCAAGCAGAGCCGTATCGAGGGCCTTGAACAGGAACGGGAATTGTCGCAGAGCAAATATGATCT
>JBATHI010000525.1:0-1820 GCA_049666645.1 Flavobacteriaceae bacterium
GTACAAGGCAATGTGGGGTCATCTACGCCCTAGATATGAAGATGGAAATGGAGCGTTATGGAAATTTAAGGGACCAACTTTTCAACCATTTTATGGACAATGGCGTATTTTTGCGACCCTTGGGAAATACCATTTATATTTTACCTCCCTATATCATTTCAGAAGCACAATTGCAGAAGATCTATGGCAGTATCACAAGGGTATTGGAAATAGTCTAATTAGAGGTACAAATGACGAACCGACCGATTTCGATTACGGCAATTTCTTCCATCTCCGCTTTGGGATGCGCACCAAGTGAAGTATGGCAGGGGTACCAAACCGACGCCCATCATCTTTCTCGCGACAAGAACGGAACGACCTTTGAATGGGTGGCGAGATTGCCAAAAACGGCTAAGGACCTGATCATCGAACTGCAAAAATCGGAACCCAAATTCAAACACTTGGATGATTCGGTACTCTATGCCATATTCGTTGCTCGTAGGGCCATTGCAGCAGCGGGGTGGAAAAGGGGCGACCATTTTGGAATCAATTTAGGTTCTTCAAGAGGGGCCACTGCCCTGTTTGAAAAGCACCATGAGACGTTTTTGATCCATGGCAGAACCGACACTTTGGCTTCGCCCACGACGACCCTGGGCAATATATCTTCCTGGGTGGCCCATGACCTGCAGGCCAAGGGCCCAGAAATTTCCCATTCGATCACATGCTCCACGGCCTTGCATGCCCTGATGAACGGGGTGGCATGGATCGGGAGCGGCATGGCCGATAAATTTTTGGTCGGGGGCAGTGAAGCCGCATTGACGCCGTTCACACTGGCACAAATGAAAGCGTTGAAGATTTATGCCCAACTTGATTCGGACTATCCCTGCCGCAGCTTGGATTTGAATAAAGACCGCAACACCATGGTATTGGGAGAAGGTGCGGCCTTGGCTTGTCTTGAGTTGGGCCTTCATGATACCACATTGGCCGTGATCGAAGGATTGGGCTATGCAACGGAACCCTTGGCACACAATGTCTCCATTTCCACCGATGCGGAATGTTTCCAACGTTCGATGAAAATGGCATTGGGGCAGCACCAGCCCGAGGATGTCGACGTATTGGTGGCTCATGCACCGGGGACCATCAAAGGCGATCTTTCCGAATTTAGGGCGATACAGAAGGTGTTTGGCAGTCGACTTCCACTGATGACCACCAACAAATGGAAAATTGGGCATACGTTCGGCGCTTCAGGATTGTTTGGGATTGAAATGGCGATTTTGATGATGGAACATCAACATTTTATCAAAATTCCATTTTTGGAATATGGTACGGTTCCACGAAGCATACAAAGGGTAATGGTAAACGCGGTTGGTTTTGGGGGCAATGCCGTGAGTATCTTATTAAAGGCGCCATCGCAACATTAATGCTGGGGTTATTTGGCATTTCCAGACATTAAAGTTTATTTTTGACCTTCAATCAAGCAACTTACATGAGTGAAATAAGACATCATTGGTCCAAAACTGAAATCTTGTCCATTTACCAAAAACCACTCATGGAGCTATTGTACGAGGCGGCCACAGTGCATCGATCGCATCACGATCCGAACACGGTACAAGTGTCGACCCTGCTTTCCATCAAAACGGGGGGTTGCCCCGAAGACTGCGGTTATTGCCCACAGGCGGCACGTTACCATACGAATATCGAGGGCAATGAGCTGATGTCGGTGGGTCAGGTAAAGGCCCAAGCGCTTCGCGCCAAGGCTTCTGGGAGTTCCAGGGTTTGTATGGGCGCGGCATGGCGTAATGTAAAGGATGGCCCAGAATTCGAGCAGGTTCTGGAAATGG
>JBATHI010000526.1:0-3582 GCA_049666645.1 Flavobacteriaceae bacterium
AATCGATCATCCAGCCCTTCATCTCGACCGGATTCAGTATTTGATCCCCGATCACCTGGATACCTTTGGCCTTGTTGGCGGCCATAACGGCCTTCACATCTTCTTTCAAGGTGGGTATTTTGAGCAGGTTTGCGGTGAGTATGGCCTGTAGCGCAACATCCACATCGGCATCTTTCATCATTGCGGTATAATCATGGGCCAAATGCCTGGCGCCGTCTTTGAACAAAGTTTCACTCGCCCTCAGGGCCTGTATTCGCATACGCGGATTTTTGTCCTTGAATAGGGTACGAACCAAATCGGTATTAAGGGCCCCCAAACCTTCCAAACTCCAAAGTGCATGAAAGCGGGCCAATTGGTTTTTGCTGTTGATGGCCATTTTCGCCAAAGCCGGAACCGAGCTCCTGTCCTTCCGCAATACGATCAATTGCTGCGCCTTATCGCGCCACCAACCGTTCGGATGCTCTAAATGGGCAACCCATTGTGCAGGGGTTTCTTCGAACATCCGTGGCTGCACCTTGTCCCTTTCCATGCTCTCATGGGTGATGCGCCATATCCTTCCAAGACCCACCACCTTATCGAGCTGGTATTGTTCGATTTTGGTTCTCAAATAGGTGCCTTTTTGTGCCCATTGCCCTTCCTGAATGATGCCGTGGTACATGTCCACAACATACATCGTACCATCGGGTGCGGTCGCCATATCTACCGGGCGAAACAAGGGATCGGTAGATCGAAGAAACTCCGATTTGCGATCTTGGTAGTCATTGTGCAAAGTGGTGAGGCCTTCCGAAACCACCGGATTGATTTGGCGCACGATCCTGGCCACCGGTTCCCCATAAAACAATTTTCCGTAAACCTCCTTCGGCAAACGGTCGCCCCTGTAAATGTCGTTTCCTGCAGCCCCTGTGACCCGGTTCAAGGAACCGTCGGGCTGGCGAATCTCATCCATCCCCCCCTGCATATCGCCGATTTTTACGGGCGCGCCCCACGGTACTTCGAAGCCTTCCGCAAATTGGCTTTCCACGGTGAAAGTGCCATAGTGGATCGGGAACTGAAAATAGGAGGGCACGCCACTGGCTCCGCCTTGAAACCAAAGTTTTCCATCATCGTCATGGGTTATGCCCCATTGGGCACGATTGTACCCGGTCGGTTCGCGAATGACCCCCCCGGAGGTCTCCTTTACCCTGAAAGCGTTCACGGTACTGTATAGCCAGTTGTCCATGCCCCAATACATGAAGGCTTGTTGGTGCTCCACATTGCCCGATCGTCCATATTTATTGGTGAAAAATTCCTTTTTATCGGCTTTGCCATCCCCATCGGTATCGGTAAACTTGTACACATTGTCCTCATCGGAATTCATGGTCAATACCGCATCCTTGCCATATGGGAGCACGAATCGCGGAAAAATAAGGCTATCTACAAAAACACCTCCGCTTTCATATTTTCCATCGTTGTCCAGGTCTTCCCATCGGGAAATTCTGCTAACGGGTTCGAGGGTCCCATCAGAATCGGCCGTCAGCATATAGGTCCGCAATTCAAGGACATACATTCTTCCATTTCCATCAAAAGCTATTGCGCCGGGTTGCTCGATCTTTGGTTCGGTCAGAACAGCTTCAATGTGATAGCCATCGGGCAAAATAAAAAGTTGCTGTTCGGCATCCGGATACAGAGGAAGAACCGGTTTTTTGGGTTCGAGGTCTATGCCAGCCCAATCCTCTGCTTCCGGATCTGCATCTTCGGGCAACGCTATGTTGGGCAAGGAGTCGGACATTGTGCCAATTACCTTGGCCACATTATCGGGATCCTTTTCTTTTGGAGTACAGCCCATAATAATGAGCGCTATAAAAAATGGTGACAAGAATCGGGTGAAGTGGGTGAAACGAAGTCCGAATCGTCGATTCAACATATACCTGGTTTTAAAAAGAAGTAATTTATAAAAATTAATTATATTCCCTACTACTGAAGCCATATTAAGCCTAAGCCATAAAAAAGCCATGATACTACATACGGTCGTATTTAAATTGAAATACCCCAAGGGTTCCGGCGCAGAAAAACGTTTTCTGGAGACTGCCATGCAATTGGCGTCGATTCCAGGGGTCTGCCATTTTAAGGGATTTCGCCAAATCAGTAAAAAGAATGCTTTTGAATATGGACTCTCGATGGAGTTTGAATCGAAGGCGGCCTATGACGCCTACAATCAACATCCAGATCACACGGCATTCCTCAAGGATTATTGGGAGGACGGCGTTGCCGATTTTCTCGAATTCGACTATGAACCTTTACCATGAGCCATGCCTGAATCCCTTTAGGAATCACGCTTTTTGGAGTATGCAAACTTGTTAAAAACTTACAACTGAATCGTTAACAAGAATGTTTTTTCCATAGTAAAATCCATTACTTTAGATTCATGAAACAGCACGGGAAAAGGCGATTCGAAAGGATGGCTTATTGAACCATAAATCAACGCAAAAATACCATGATACACCCAAATACCGAATTGAAATTCATCAGCCGCGAAGTAGGTTATGGCGTGGTGGCCACCGAATTTATTCCCGCAGGCACCATTACCTGGGTACTCGACAAGCTCGACCGGGAATTCACGCCAACCGCCTTCGAAGCCATGTCCCCGATCTACCAGAACATCTTGGACACCTATACCTATCGCAACAGCGACGGAAACTTTGTGCTCTGTTGGGATCTTGGCAGGTACGTCAACCATAGTTTCAACAGCAACTGTCTTACCTCCGCATACGACTTTGAACTGGCCATCAGGGATATACAACCCGGGGAACAACTGACCGATGATTATGGCTATCTCAACATCCCCCAGCCTTTCAGGGGCGTCGATGAGGGCACCAAGCGAAAAATCGTTTATCCGGACGATCTTCTGCGTTACTACAAAACCTGGGACAAAAAGCTAATGGGGGTTTTTGGGAATATTCCCAAGCTTGATCAACCTTTAAGAGAACTTATCCCGGAAACGATCTGGACCGAAATCGACATGGTGTCGAAGGGGAAGGCCAAGATGAAATCGATCCTCAACAATTATTATGACAAAAGCAAGGAGAATTCGGTGTACCATGACGAGTCTGCCAAGTAAAGTCGCTTAGGTCAGCGTGGTTTTTTGTCTTACATTTAAGGGGTAAGCTCGAAACAAAATGTGTTATTGCATTCCCCTTTTTATTGCCACGTTCACGGTTTGCTTCGGCCAAAGTCAAACCGATCGCAAAGCGTCTCCAGAGCGGAAACCCAACATCGTTCTCATTTTCACCGACGACCAAGGCTATGGGGATGTGGGGGTGTTCGGTGCCGATGATATCGCAACGCCCCATCTCGATCAATTGGCGCGGGAAGGGGCAAAACTCACCGACTATTATGCGGCCCAAGCGGTTTGTTCGGCATCCAGGGCCGGCATCCTCACCGGCTGTTATCCGAACCGCATCGGCATACACAATGCCATGATGCCCAATAGCAGTGTAGGGTTGCATCCCAGTGAAACCACTTTGGCGGAAATGTTAAAGGACAACGGTTACCGGACCGCTATATTTGGCAAATGGCACTTGGGCGACCATCCCAAATTTTTAC
>JBATHI010000527.1:0-4794 GCA_049666645.1 Flavobacteriaceae bacterium
GTATCGATCTATTGGTAGAGAAATCCGCTTTGAGCGCAAGACCTTTGGTGGGCGATGAGGTGGTTTTTACCATCAAGGTGACCAATCAATCCGTTGCCGACAACGTTTCCCAGATCCAGATCAGGGATCTGATAGCCGATGACAGCGGCTTTGAATACCTGTCGCATACCGCCGATTTCGGCACCTATGACAGGGATGCCGGCATTTGGCTCATCCCGGACCTGTTGAAAGACCAAACGGCCCAACTGAAGATTACTGTCCGGGTACCCAATGTAGGTACTTTTGAGAATACGGCAAGCCTGGTTCGATCTTCCCCCGCTGATGGCAATCCTATAAACAACGAAGCCACCGTGCAGGTCATCGTAAGTGCACCGACCCCGGCGGAAGATGGTTTTATATTTAACCAATTTTCACCGAACAATGATGGCACCAATGACTTTTTAAAGATCAAAGGGATTGGCTTATTTCCAAATAATTCCATCGAAATCTATAACCGCTATGGGCAACTGGTCTTCGAGAACAGGAATATGACCGATGACCAAGTTTGGGACGGGTTTTATAAAAAAGAGGAGGCGCCGGAGGGCACCTATTTTTATATCCTGAATCTGGGGGATGGCACTGAAGTGCAAAAAGGCTGGATCCAACTGATAAGATGATAAAACGAATGGCCCATAGAAAGGATACTTCCTTCCAAATAAAAATTGTTGCTTTCGGCATCTTGGTATTGGGGACCCTATTGTTGGCGCAGGGCCAAAAGGAACCACAGTATACCCAATACATGTACAACATCGGGAGCTTTAACCCCGCCTATGTGGGCAGTACCGAAAATCCCGAGATCACCAGCATGTACAGGGCACAATGGTTGGGCATTCCCGGTGCGCCCAGAACAATTCGCTTGGGGGCCAACCTCCCCTTCTCCAATGAAAAAAACGGGATGGGTTTTAATGTTATCAGCGACCAGCTGGGACCGGTGACGCAGACCTATATCGATCTGGCCTATAGCTATCAGTTCAACGTATCGGAGAACACCAAACTTTCTTTTGGGATGGATGTGGGCGGTTCCTTGCTGAACGTGGATTTTTCCAAAGGTACTTTTGAGAACCCGGGAGAGCCTATTTTAGGACAAGAGAACATCAATAATTTCTATTTTACCATAGGGGCGGGGATGTTCCTCTACCAACAGAACTGGTATCTGGGCGTTTCCATCCCCAATTTTCTCACCGACGGCATCTACAACGAAGAAGTGGCGACGGTGATCGACGATAAAATACAGTTCAACCTGATCGGGGGTTACGTATTCGACCTTTCCGAAAGCCTTAAGTTCAAACCTGCCTTTTTGGTGAACTACCTGAGCGGGGCTCCCGTGAACCTCAACCTCTCCGCCAATTTTTTGATCAACGACAAATTCACCATAGGCGCTTCCTACAGGCTGGAAAGCGCGGTAAGCGCCCTGGCCGGGTTTCAGATTTCCAATCCGGTCTTTTTTGGGGTATCCTATGATTATGACACCAATCAGTTGGGCCAATATAACAATGGCACTCCCGAGTTTGTCCTCAAATTTTACCTCGGCAGAACGGGCCGAACCAAGAGCGGTGACAAATCGAACAAAGCCAAAGGCAAACCCAAACAGATCGATACCCCAAGATTTTTCTAAATTAGCAGTATGCGCAACAGTATATCCGTCTTGATTTTTCTAATGGCTTCCATTTGGTGTTTTGGGCAAAACATCACATCGAACGGGGATAAATTCTTCTATGGCTATGCGTATGGGGAAGCGATCAAGGCCTATCAAAAAGACCTGCAGGAGGGCAAAATGATGACCAATGGTCAGTTCCTGAATTTGGCGGATGCGTATTTCAAGACCGGGGATTATAAAAACGCCGCAAAATTTTACCTCGATATCCATAAGAACGATACGATCATGTCTAACAACCGCTTCAACAATATGTTGCAAAGTTTGGCCAAAACCTCTGAATTGGATCGGGTAAAGGCTTTTTTGCAATCGAAGAGCGCATCCCTTTCAAAGGAACTTTTGGAGAATACCAACTTCAATTACGAGTTGTTGGACAGCAATAAGGCCGATGAAGCAGGGTTTACGGTGTACAACACGAACGGCAACAGCGCACAGGCCGATTTTTCCCCGGCCTTTTACAAAGACAGGTTGCTGTTCAGCAGCAGCAGATCCGAGAAATCGAAGAAAATATATGCCCCATCCGGGGAGCCCTACTTCGATATTTATATCGCAAGTGTTCTCTCGGATGGGCGCTTGCTCAACCCCATGCCATTTGATCGCATTCCCTACTCGGAGTACCATAAGGCAAACCCCTATTACAGCGAATCGTTGAATCGATTGTTCTATGTACTTTCCAATACCGAAGGTGATGAACTTGCGTTCGACGACAATGGAAAAAATGCCCTTTCCCTGGGCATTGTCAATGAGGATGGCAAATTCAATTTCATATTGAAAGATTTGGGCACTTCGTTTTATTATCCATTTTTTGAGGAATCGACCGATCGACTGTATTTTGCCGCCAACTTTCCGGATGGCTATGGGGGAACGGACCTTTATTATGTGAACACCGCGAATTCCCAAATCATGTCAGAACCGATAAATTTGGGGCCGCGCATCAATACCCCGGGCAATGAAATCGCCCCCTTTATCTTCAATGGCAGTCTTTATTTTTCATCCGACATTTTTTATGGTTTGGGCGGGATGGACATCTACAAATCAAATTTTCAATCGAACGGTGGCTTCAGTATCCCGGTGAATTTGGGCAAGGGTCTCAACGCAACGGCCGATGACTTCGGTTTTATTGTGAAACAGAGCGGTGACGGTGGCTACACAGGATATTTTTCTTCCAACAGGAGTGGAGGTAAGGGCGGTGACGATATTTACGGCTTCAAAGCGGCGGGCCTACCTGGCCTGAAAACGCTTTTATTGCGGGGCGTGGTGGCCAAACCCAACGGAACAGCCATTTCCGGGGCTTCGGTAAGCCTGTTCGATACCGACAAAACCTTGATAGAAGAGGTCTTTACCAACGAAACAGGCGCCTATCAAGTGGAAATCCCTTGGCGTGATGCTGTTTCCCTTGACATATTTAAATCGGGCTATTCGTCTTTTTCAAAATCATACGATAGTCAAGCTTTGGAGGCGCTGCAAAACTCCGATTTAAATGTAGAGATGATCGCCATCACCGATGCGGTGGAGGAGCGGGAAAACAAGCAGGTGCTAAAACTGGGCAAAATCATTTACGAGAAGGGCAAGAGCGACATTTTACCAACGTCGGCGATCGAATTGGAAAAAGTGGTCGAGGTGGTCAAGAAATTTCCCAAGATACGCTTGAGGATCATCTCCCATACCGACAGTAGGGGCAACGACGCGTCGAACAAACAGCTTTCACAAAGGCGGGCAGAAACTATAAGATCGTATTTGCTCAATAAGGGAGTTGCTTCCGCAAACCTGGAAGGGACTATTGGCATGGGGGAAGAACAGATCTTGAACAGTTGTACCAACGGGGTGTATTGTCTCGATTTTCTTCACGACCAGAACATTCGGACCCTCATCGAGGTGCTAAACTATGGCGATCTGGATCAGTAATTCACATGATTCTGGATGTCGGGCCATTGCAGCGGTTCAATTTAAATTGATGTCCTGGCCCTACCTTAAAAGACCACCATCCAAAAGTATAGCAAAGAAAAGCAGGATAGAAAAATGATGCCCGCATAGGTGAGCCTCTGAAGCCACCTTTTGGGTTTTAATTCTTTCGGAAGTTCATGGCTCATCACATTTTTTAAGTTCATATAACCGATAATCGGGGCCACAACAAAGGAAACGAAGGTGGCCAGGGCCACCAACTGTCCCATGTTCGCTGAAAAGGCGGCGATAACCACAAAATTGACCAAGGCCAGAACGATGATCGCAAGGGCAAAATACCCCTTTTTGCCCCTGATTTTTGACCTGGGCGCCAACAGTCCAATGATGTCGAGGCCCACACGGGCCACGGCATCATGGGCGGTCATGCAGGTGCTGAACATGGTGGCAAAGGCGGAAATCGCAATAAAAATATAGGCCCACGGACCGATGTGCGTGGTGAAAAGGCTGACAACCTGATCGGCAAAGGTCACGGCATTGTCGCTGAGCTCTGTATTGGTGCCATAAAGCGTCATGGTACCGATGGTCAGGAAGAATATGGCGAGCAAGGCGGTCATGAAATATCCAAAATTGAATTCCTGTAGCGATTCCCTTAAACTGGGTTTCCCTTCCTTGTTCTTCCATTTCTCAATGCTCCACAGACTCACCCAACTCGAGGCTTCCACCGTTGTGGGCATCCACCCCATTAGACTGATCAGGAACAGGATTCCCATCTCATTGAAAATGGGTGTGGGCCTGAAATCTTGTACGGCCTCCACTGGCCCTTTGAGTATAACTAGGCCGGTAGTGACGATCAGGGCGATGAACAATATCGACACCACGATCTTTAGGGAATGTTCCAGAAAGTTGTAACGGCCTATGATCAGTAATCCACTGATCAATATAAACAAGGCCAAGGCGATATGGGCGATCGAGATTCCGGAGATTTTAAAGAGGTTGATGAACAGGCCGGCCGTAACGGTATACAAAGCCGCCAAAATGGTGAAGGTGGTGATCCCGGTAATGGTGGCATAAAACCACAAATAGCCTTTTCCCCGGTTCAGATAGCCTTCTATGAGCGTTTTGCCTGTAACATGTGTATAACGGACCCCAAACTCAAAAAAGGGATATTTGAAAATATTGGCCAGGATAATGGGTATGGC
>JBATHI010000528.1:0-5325 GCA_049666645.1 Flavobacteriaceae bacterium
GCTGAAGGGCGTGCCAAAATAGCGGAAGCATTCAACCAAGCCATTCGATCTCGCGATATCTCGGCCCCCGTGGTATTGGGTCGTGATCACCACGACGTAAGCGGTACCGATTCACCGTTTCGCGAAACCAGCAATATTTATGATGGGAGCAAGTACACCGCAGATATGGCCATCCAAAATGTGATCGGCGACAGTTTCCGGGGCGCCACCTGGGTATCGATACACAATGGTGGCGGTGTGGGCTGGGGCGAGGTGATCAACGGGGGTTTTGGGATGGTCTTGGACGGTTCGGAAGAAGCCTCCCGCAAATTGAAGAACATGTTGTTCTATGACGTGAACAACGGGATAGCACGAAGAAGTTGGGCCAGGAATAAAGAAGCGCTGTTTGCCATCGAACGGGAAATGGCAAGAACGCCCGAACTGCAGGTTACCTTGCCGCATTTGGTAGCGGATGCGCTGCTTGACCATTTATTCGATCGATCATGAAAGGATATCAAAAGCCAAACGCAAAACTTTGGACGGGCCGACATTCGGCACAAAAATTATACCTGCACGAAAAGGTAAAACAATTCGACCTGAGTACCGACAACATCGATCGGTTGCCCAAAAATTCATTGACCATACTGGGCTATGCCTGTGACGAAGGCGTAAAAAGAAACCAAGGAAGGGTCGGTGCCGCCTCAGGGCCCGATGCCATCAAAAGTGCTTTCGCAAAAATGCCCAACCACCTCGCCGAAAATACCCTTCTCTTCGATATGGGAAGCATTGTCTGTGATGACGGGGATATGGAAGCTGCCCAATTAAGATTGGCCGACTGTGTGCAACAGATGCTGCAACAAAAATGCCTGCCCATACTTTTGGGTGGTGGTCATGATATCGCCTACGGCCATTATAAGGGCATCCGACAGTTTTTGGGACGGGGAAAGCGTATCGGCATCATCAATTTCGATGCACATTTCGATCTGCGTGCGAATGAAACCGGCAACAATTCCGGCACGCCCTTTTTTCAGATCGCTCAAGACTGTGTAGCGGAAGGAACCTCCTTCCATTATCTCTGCCTGGGCATCAGAAAAGATGCGAACACCAGTGTATTGTTCCAAACTGCCCAAGATTTGGGCGTAGGATTTATAGAAAAGGACCGCTTCAATCTATCGTATTTGGAGGAGGTTCAACAAAAACTGCTGCATTTCATGGGGGAAGTCGATTTTATTTATACCAGCATCGACATCGACGGTTTTTCCTCTGCCTATGCCCCTGGGGCGAGTTCCCCATATCCCAACGGGTATGCGCCGGAAGTGGTCTTTGAAGTCTTGAGAAGCATTGTCGGATCTAAAAAGTTGATCGGCATCGACGTTGCGGAAATGAATCCTAGCTACGATATCGATCACCAGACCGCCAAGTTGGCCGCGGCATTGATTCACTTCGTGATCCATGAAACTGGCTTACTCCAACCACGATAGATAGTACTTCCCATCATCGATGTCCATGGCGGCCTGGGTCAATTTCAAAGGCTTGAAGGTGTCGATCATAACGGCCAGTTCTTCCGTTTTGGTCTTGCCGATACTGGCTTCATAGGTCCCTGGGTGCGGCCCGTGCGGAATTCCTGCAGGATGCAGCGAAATATAACCTTGATCGATATTTTTCCGGCTCATAAAATCCCCATCCACATAGTACCACACCTCCTCCGAATCGATGTTGGAATGGTTGTATGGTGCGGGAATGGCCTGTGGATGGTAATCGTACAATCTGGGCACGAACGAACAAACCACAAAGGCACTGGTCTCAAAAGTCTGGTGCACCGGTGGGGGTTGATGCACCCGTCCGGTAATAGGTTCAAAATTGTGGATGGAGAATCCGTAGGGATAATTGTAGCCGTCCCACCCTACAACATCAAAAGGATGCGTGGCATATACCATATGGTGCAATTGCCCTTGCTTTTTCACTTTGATATGAAAATCCCCCTTTTCGTCATGGGTCTGGAGATTTTGCGGCAGTTTGAAGTCGCGTTCGCAATAGGGGGAATGCTCCAAATGTTGGCCGAACCAATTGCGGTATCGTTTGGGGGTATAGATGGGATGATAGCTTTCGGTGATCAACAATCGATTGTCTTCGGTATTGAATTCGATTTGGTAGATCATACCACGGGGAATCAACAAGTAATCTCCATATTCAAATGGAATTTCACCCAACATAGTCTTTAACGTGCCCGAGCCCTTATGCACGAACAAAAGCTCATCGGCATCGGTATTCTTATAGAAATAATCGGTCAAGGATTTTTTAGGAGCGGCCAAAACAATGTGTACATCATTATTGAACAATACCGGTTTACGGCTTTCCAAATAATCATCTTCCGGCTTGATCTCGAATCCTTTTAAAAGTCTCGATTTAATATTATGGGCCACAGCCGGCTTTGGCATCATATCAAGGGTTTCCAAGACCTTCTTTACTTGGGTGGGCCTGTACAAATGGTACATCAAAGTCGACATGCCATCAAAACCGATCGTGCCAAAAAGTTGCTCGTAATGCAAGGTACCATCGGCCTTCCTGAATTGGGTGTGTCGTTTTGGGGGTATCTTTCCAAGTCTGTGATACAATGGCATACGTTCTGCTTTTAAGGGTGTATAAAATTACAACATTTAAAAGGTTTTATAAAACGGTTCGCACGCACATAGGGCAAGGCTTATCACATTCGGTCGAAATAATCCGACATTGACTTACAGACAGCAAAAACGATGCATCAGCCCAACCTGCGGCCAGTCATCACAGCACAGGAAATGCTACCGGGCCGGGGACCCATAATGAAATTCTGGAGAAGGCATTGATCCATTGGGTATTCAATTCAAATTTTCGGGGGGATGGGCAGCGGCACCACATTATCCACTGGTTTGATACTTTTTAGGTAAGCGAAGATGGCCAGCACATCTTCATCGGGCATATAGGCAAAACCCTGCCAGGGCATCGGGGGCAATAATTGCCGAGCACCGTCCATCCCTTTCCATTTACCTTGTTTGAGGGCTTTCAAAAACTGTTCTTCAGACCAGGTTCCAATACCCGACTCATCAGGGGTGAGGTTCGCCGCGAATGAAGTGCCCCAAGGGCCGGTAGCGGAGGTGAGGTCCATATTAAAAAGCACATACGACTTCGCTGTTTCTTCATCATATTGTGCAAGGACCTGATCGGACGGAAAACCCGAAAGCATTCTCGCCGGATCGGGAGCCGGGCCATTCGGGGTCATGGTCTTCGGGGAATGGCAATCATGGCACCCTAGGACGTTGACCAAATATTCGCCACGCGCAACCGGCGTTTCAGTTTCCGCTATTTCTTCTTTTGCAATTTCCTTCGCTTTCGGGGAATTGCAGGAGTAGGCCAAACAGCCTACCGCGATAAAGGTTAAAATTGTTTTCATAATGATTTGTTTATGTTGACGTTGTTCTTGCTTTGAGCCGTTAACGGGACGATAATTACCCTGCAATGCTTGGCTTATCGTGTAATGGAAAATAAAATATTGTTATCGGGGGGAAGTCATGTGAAACTTTTCACAAGCAGCGGCAAAAGACATACTTCTTAAGAACGGCCAAACAAGATTTCACCAAGAAATTTTGAAGGAATGTAGACCTTAACACCTATTAAAATTACAATAAAAACCTAATTGAAAGTCAATCTTGAACCATTTTTATTTATTCCCCATGTAACTGCCTACGATAGGAAAGTTTTCGGGTGTCCAAGGACAGCAAATGTAAACTGAAATTTATCTGGACCCACACCAAAATGGATAACTAGGCCGATAAGGCTCCACAAAAAAAGCCTCCCAAGATGGAAAGCCTTTCATTGGCTCCAGACTTTTTCAAGCCAGAGTCACAACACAACTTGGCAAAGATAAAAAAGGTTTTCGATTAATTGACATCGCCGCCAATGAAACTGCTCCCGATAAGGCTGTCATATCCATTAAGTGGGCAGCAGGGGTTCTCAAAAAAGGGTTTGCCGTACAGATGGTATGACAGCGTTTTAATAATCCCTTAACAGCGGTGGGTTGTCAATTTACCTAAATTGCATTAAAAAGCATGAAAACATCAGCAATGTTATGGGTAGGGATCACCACCCTCCTCTTGATCACGATCACCGTTATGGCCGCGATGGACTTCCCCTTCAATTGGGTATTTTATATTACGGTTCTCGGACAGACCGCCTTGGTGTTGATGGTATACAAAGTGTTGACCGACGACTATGTGACCGATAAAACCTTCGAAGACTTTTACGAAGACCATCCCATTGGAAATCGCATGCCGTAAGTGCATAGGTCTTTTCATTTCCCACCAATCGAGGCCGGGTATCTACGACTCCCGTATTTGAAAGCCGGCATTGGGGCCATTCGTCGGTGGTAATGGCCGGCCAAAGTATTCGATGTATTTGTTTATTGGTCTGGCAATGCACCTATTTATATAGAAAAAGTGTACTTTAACGGGTCTAATCTTTAAAAACCCCTTTCCAATATGGATAAAAAAAACGCAAGGAGGTCGTTCCTGAAGAAAGCTACCATGGGTTCCGCCCTGTTGACATCAGCACCCTATATTTTTGCGTCGTCGTACCAACAAAAGTTATTGCTTCACAAAGCATACGAAGCCCATTCCTATGCAGCGAACGATCAGATCAATTTGGGTTTGATCGGGTCGGGAATCCAAGGCATCTACGACACCCAGGCCGCACTGCAGGTTGAAGGCGTAAAATTGGTGGCGGCCTGTGATCTTTATACCGGCCGTTTGGATAGGGCCAAGGAACTTTGGGGAGCGGATATCTTTACCACCCGGGATTATCGCAAACTATTGGAAAGGAAAGACATCGATGCCGTGATCGTCGCCACTCCGGACCACTGGCACAAAAAAATTACAGTTGCGGCTTTGAACGCGGGAAAGGCCGTGTATTGCGAAAAACCTATGGTGCAACATTATGAAGAAGGCCAAGAAATCATCGCTGCCCAAAAATCTACCGGTAAAATTTGCCAGGTGGGCAGTCAGGGCATGTCTTCACTAGGCAATGAAAAGGCCAAGAAATTGTACGAAGAAGGGGCCATTGGTGAAATTGTGATGCTCGATATGTACAACGACCGTTATTCCGCCGAAGGCGCATGGCAATACCCCATCCCACCCGATGCCAATCCCGATTCCGTAGACTTTGACACCTTTTTGGGAAATGCTCCCAAGGTACCCTTTGAATCGAAACGTTTCTTTAGATGGCGCAATTATCAGGATTATGGCACGGGTGTCGCGGGCGATCTTTTCGTGCATGCCTTTTCCACATTAAATTATATCTTGAGTTCTCAAGGACCCA
>JBATHI010000529.1:0-1849 GCA_049666645.1 Flavobacteriaceae bacterium
ACAGATTGGAGATAGCAAACTTCCTTATACCAATCCACTTTCATAATCTATAATTTTTCTTACCTTCGCCGCACCTTTTAAAAGTCCATTTTTTTCAAAGGTCGCGCACCCCGCCAAAGGCGGGACGGTCACGGTTTCTGAAAGATATGATAAAAAAGGTCGCGTAGCTTCCTCCTCCGTTCCACTGCGGCGGACAGACAGTTTCGCCCCACCGCAAAGGTCGCGTAGCTCATTCCGAATTGAATACGGAACAAGGTCTGGATAGAGCATCCCGACCTAACGTCGGGGTGGTCACAGGTTCTGAATCAAGACTAAGAATAGGAAAATGAAATAATGAATAAACAAGGTCGCGTAGCTCAGCTGGATAGAGCATCTGCCTTCTAAGCAGACGGTCACAGGTTCGAATCCTGTCGCGATCACCAATGTTTACGGGGCTTCCGGTTTTCCGGGAGCCTTTTTCTTTCCAAGTGGTACAACATAGGTACAACAAATTTGTTAAAATTCATTTCCCCAAAAAATAATCAATTGGGTTGGGTTTGCATAACGAATTATCAACCATTGGAAGATTGGAAGTAGGTTGTTTCTGATTGAAGTTAGAATTGTCCCGTTTAAGGTGAATGAGCGAAACTACTAAAGGAGACCAGGTTTGGAACACTCTGGTATAAAGACAGATCCTTTTGTAAATAAGTCCCATAAATTGGCCATTTTATAGGGCTGTTCCGTTTTGTAACTAGCCCATTTTCCATGTTTGGAGCCTGCGCGTATTTAAATCAAACGGCTGTAAAGGTTTTATCTTAAACAATATGATTTTACCAAACCATGTTGCTTAAGTTTTTCGTTCTCTTAACTTCTTCGTTTTTGATCAAAATATCATTAAATTATCCTTGCATTTTAACACACCGCGCGCCTTTAAGAAAAAAGTACTTAATGGACAAATTGTTGAAATAAACCTCATGCTATGCTTGATTTCTATAATTTTGTAAAAGACAATCCAGTATTCAGACAATTCTCAGTCGATGAACTCTTGTTTACGGCATATGACTGCCCTATCGAAGTCTCTCCGCTGGATTATTGGGTTGATAAAAACTATTTCTGCTACATCACAAAAGGTGGTGCCAAATGGAAAACCCCTAAACAAGAATATCTATTCAAAGTTGGTGATGCCGCATTTCTTACCAAAGGTGCACATCGTGTCTTTAAAATATTGAATGGTGAATTTTGCGCATTGCTAATCTTTATGCCTGATGAATTTATTAGATCCGTGGTCAAGGGCCACTTGTATTCCAATAAAATCAAACGACTTTCACAACATCAAGATACGGTAATACCTTTACACCTTGACAGGACCTTAACGGACTACTTCATTTCGGTCCTCAATTATTTTTCCTTGGCCTCTGTCCCTTCAAAGGATCTTTTAGGGATAAAGTTTAGGGAACTGATCATAAATATTGTAACCCAAAACCATAATCCGGCATTGACCTCTTATTTTATCGAAACATCTAATAACGCCAAAATACCTCTTGAAAGGGTCATGGAAGAAAACTTCGTCTTCAACCTGAGTATGAGGGACTTTGCCAAACTAAGCGGTAGAAGCCTTGCGACATTCAATCGGGATTTTTCTAAAATATTCGGTACTTCTCCAGGTAAATGGCTTAAAAACAAAAGGCTTGAATACAGTAAATTTCTACTGGAAACCACGAATCTCAATATTAATGAAATTACCATTGATGCTGGTTTTGAAAATACATCACACTTCGTAAGGGTCTTCAAGGAGAAATATAGGCAACCACCTCTTAAATTTAGAAGATCACTCCAAAATCAAATGTAAATTCGGCTCATTAAAGTGAGT